>CAYTDJ010000072.1:0-9154 GCA_964436265.1 uncultured Chloracidobacterium sp.
CTCGCGTCTTACCTCGCGAACCCGTCGCCAAACTCGGTCGTGATCTTCGTCGCCGATGAGTTGAATCGTTCTCGAAGGGTCGGAAAATTGCTTTCGGAAAAGTCGGTCTCTGTTGAATTTACGCCGCTTGAAGACGCGGAATTGGTCAAATGGGCGAATTCAAAGCTCGATGAACTCGGTTCTCAGATGGACGATCGCACGATTCGACACCTGATCGGAACGATCGGGCCCGATGTTCGCAGGTTGACCATTGAGATCGGAAAGCTCTCGACCGCTGCGTTACCCGACAAAGTCATCAATATAGATCTTGTCGATTCGCTTGTTGCAAATGTTCGCGAGATCCCTAATTTCGATCTCACGGACAACCTTGTAGCCGGCAACAAAGCAAAGGCGCTAAAGATACTCTCAAAGATCCTCAATGACGGGGCCGAACCGTTGATGCTGCTCGGCCTTCTGTCCTACAACTATCGCCGCCTGCTCATGGTGAAGGACATGATGGAACGCGGAGTTGATCGAAGCGAAGTTTCACGGGTAATGAAACTGCGTTACAACGACCAGGAAGCATTTCTTGCGGCCGCGCGACGCGCGAACCTGAAGCAATTGAAAAAAGCTGTCGTAGCCTTGGCTGAAACCGACCTTGCGATCAAAACCTCGATCGGCGGACCAGGGCCAAAGGGGTCACGGCTCCAACTCGAAATGCTCGTCTGCAAACTCGCGGCTTAATGCAGCGGCGGCGGGGCGGCGGTGGGTGGCGAAACGCACCGGAAGAGGCGGCGGTGGCGGAAGCAAATTTTTCCAGAATAGATCCGGATCTGTGTCATTTTGACACATATCGGGAACCACTGGCACATAACAAAGCCCGCGAGCGGATTCAATAATTCCGTCGCGGGCTTTTCGATCTTGATTGTAGGGGCAGCAACTGATGCTGCCCGCGGAAGTCTTGCCTGGGAAAGGAAGACTGACCGGGCGGGGCGTCGGCGGCCCCTACAATTCTGATGGAAACGCGAGCCGCATTTCCGATATCGATGATGCCGTGATCTAGATCGGTTCCAAACCGAGGCTGCTGTTCATGTAGTAGTAGAGATCGTTGAAATCCATGAGCGCCCGATTAAGGATCAAAGGAAGCTGAGGTATGTCGCCCGTGTTTACTACGAGATTTAAGTTCCTCAAAAAGGCTTCGTGTGCATTCATTGTCGTGCCTTCGTCCTCCAAGGAAACCAGGAACATTCGCCGCCGTTCTGAAGAATACATTGCGTTCGCCTTTTGCTGGAGGATCGCCGCACCGCCGTATTCGGGAGCAAAATCAGGTGAAAAGATAACGATCTCCGTCTTTCCTTCACGAAGCCGTTCGTTTGCCTGTGCCGGCGTCTGCGCGACATAGACCCTGTATCCGGACTCCGTGAGCAGCTTTGCTATTTCGTCCTTTCTTTCCCCCAGACAGAGAAGCACGCGACGAGGTTTTTGTGTAGCGTCGTCGGCTGATTCGATCTTTTCGTTTCCCGTTTTCAGCGCATGCAGGAGCATCTTTAAGGCGCTGTTTATTTCGAAGTCCGATTGTTTCTCGGCAAACTCCTTCGACCCGGCTTCGGCCGGGGCAGCGGGTTTATTGGCCTCCAACTGTTGTACGGTTGGTGAACCGTTACCTTTCAGGTCCTTGTTGGCGCGAAGCATATTCTGACAACGCGGACATCGAACGGTGAAATTACCGCTAGGTATTTTTGACTCGTCCAGCTGTAGTGAAACTGAGCAATTGTCGCAGCGAATGATCATGACTTTTATTCGGAGTTATTCGATCTCTGTGGAACTGGCGTCAGTCCATCATTTCAAGAACAGAGGTGGGCGGTGCGGCTTGCGGTACGACCGGCGGGATCGAAAGGCGGTTCACCGGGCCGTTGTTCTGGTAATCTTCTGTCGAGGAAAGTCCCTTAAGCTGAAGCAAAAGATTATTCTGATTTGTCGCATATGACAATCCGTCTTCGAGAGTGATCGTTCCGTCCTCGATCATCTTACGGATCACGCTATCGAAATCCTGCATTCCGTCGAGTTCGCCGTCACGGATCGCGTCGAGCAGCGTCTTTCCTTCGGTCTCACCTTTTTCAATGTACTCTCTCGTTCTCGGATTCGAGCGGAGGATCTCAACGGCCGCGATACGTCCCTTACCGTCAGCCCGTGGTATCAGACGCTGCGACACTATATAGCGAAACGTCTGAGCAAGACGTGTTCGAATGACCTTTTCTTCGTTCTTCGGATAAAGGCCGATGATACGGTCTATTGTCTTAGAAGCATCGATCGTGTGAAGCGTCGAAAGGACGAGGTGGCCGGTTTCAGCGGCTTCAAGCGCGATCTCTGTGGTCTCGATGTCGCGCATCTCACCAACGAGTATGACTTTTGGAGCCTGTCGAAGTGCGGCGCGCAGAGCCGACGCAAAATCTTTTGTGTCCGCACCTACCTCGCGCTGATTGATAGTGCTCTTCTTATGATTGTGCAGAAATTCGATCGGATCTTCGATCGTAACGATGTGATAACTCTTCTTTTCGTTGATCTGATCGATGATCGCCGCAAGCGTCGAACTCTTACCCGAACCGGTCGGCCCGGTCAGCAGCACGATCCCGTTTCGAATGTCGCAAACCTCTTTTAGCTGTGGCGGGATATTTAGCTGTTCGAACGTTGGTATCTCGGTCGGGATGACGCGCATCACGATCGAAAAGGAGTTGCGCTGTTGGAAAATATTCACACGAAAGCGGCATTTGCCGGGCAGCGCATAGCTCAGATCAGCGGTGCGGCTCTGAGCAAGGTGTCGAGCTGCATCCGGATGGCCCCGCAATAGGGACATTGCGATCATCTCGGTTTGGAACGCCGAAAGTCGCCCAAGCCCAAGCGGCGAAGCCGAATAGAGTGTGCCGTTTATCTCGACCTGCGGTTTTTGGCCGCAAGAAAAGTTCAGATCGCTGACGTTATCGGAAATAAGCAGCATCTGCTCAATTATCGGTGCAATATCAAGCAAACTCATTTTGGGAATTGGGCTCCTGAAAAGTATTCAAAGAAGAAAGGGAAGGATTGATAGGGGTTCAAACGAGAAACGGCAGAACTGCCGCACAGCTGATTATCGCCCAGCTAGAGGCTAATTGCAAGACATTTTTTATAATTGTTAAACGTTGCTTGCTATTTCTGTAAGTTCTGCAAAATGTTCGGCGATCCGGTCGCGATCCTTGTACAATTCGCTGATCAACGCAACCGAATCGGCCCCGCTTTCGATCGCCAAACGAAGATTTCCCGAATTTATGCCGCCGATGGCGACCAAGGGTTTATCTCCCGCGATCTTTCTGACCTGAGTCAGCGTCTCGAGGCCAACCACCGGATCTGGATCGTCTTTGGTCGCCGTAGGAAAGATCGGGCCAAATGCTATGTAATCGACCGGAAGTGAAAGCGCTTCTTTCAGCTGAGCTTCGCTATGGGTCGAAACGCCGATTATGGCGTGTTCACCGAGTAGTCTTCGGGCTTCGATCGCCGGAAGATCGTTTTGTCCTAGATGAACTCCGTCAGCCTTAGCCGCAAGCGCGACGTCGACGCGATCGTTTACGATGATCTTCGCACCGGCCCGGCGGGCTACATCGATCGATTCAAGCACGTCCAAGAAAAAGCTTGCGGGCGAACCGGTCTTTTCTCTGAGTTGAATTAATCGTGCTCCCCCATCTATTAGGCGAGACACCTGTTCCCGATGAGAGAAGCCCGCAAGTCGAGTGTCAGTTAACGGATATATCTTTGGAATTTGGAAAGACAATTGTACTTTTCCTCAAACCAGCGACTTGACCATCAGGTAGCAGTCTTCACCGTCAGCATAGTACTTCGTGATGCGTCTGACGGTTGAATAACCAAATCGTGTATACAGCAACTGGGCCGTTACATTCTGCACTCGGACCTCCAGCACGATAGTACTGATGCCCTTAACAACGAGTGCAGCTTCGACATGGCCAAGCATCGATCCCGCGACTCCTCGCCTTCGATGTTCGGGCGCGACGCCTATCGTCGTAAGGTGTGCAGTACCATCCTTATTAACTATCACAAACACAAACCCGGCCATTTGTCCGTCCTCGGCGACGGCCTGGTAACTTAGAGTATTCGGTTCGGTGAAAAGGTAGTTGAAAGTGTGCTTCGTATAGTTCTCACCATTTCGAAAGCATCGGAGGTTGAGTTTCAGTACCTCTTTGGCGTGCTTTTCTGTAAGCGGTTTGACAGCATATGCGGTAAGAGGCGCAGGGACAATGGTCTCGTTCTCGATCGGTATCGCAGAGGAAAACAAACTTCTTATTGTGGATAAGACCGCCATTGACCGAAACGTCCTATACGATGAGCATACAATCGCCGTAGCTATAAAAACGATAGCGTGCTTGAACGGCGTGTTTGTAGGCCTCCATTATAAGTTCGTGTCCGCCAAAAGTAGAAACCAGGACAAGAAGCGAACTCTTTGGGAGATGAAAATTGGTCAAAAGTCCGTCGATCGCTCGAAAATCATGACCAGGTAAGATAGTCAGATCGGCAAGAGCTTTCTCAGGTGTAAATCGACCGTATCGACCTAAATTGGTCTCGAGCGCACGCGTCGTGGTCGTGCCAACCGCTATTATCCGCTCGCCTCGTTCCTTCGCTGCATTGAGGGCCACTGCCGCTTCTTCATTTATCTCATACCGTTCCGGCAGGACTGAGTGTTTCGATAGATCGTCAACACGTACCGGTTCAAACGTCCCGTATCCGACGTGAAGCGTAAGTTCTACGATCCCTATGCCTTTCCGCTTGAGTTCACGCAAGATCTCGGGCGTAAAATGCAGCCCTGCGGTCGGTGCGGCTATCGCCCCGCGTTCCTTTGAGTAAACCGTCTGATAACGTTCGCGGTCGCGGTCGAGAGAATCCGATTCTCGGCGAATATAGGGCGGCAGCGGTGTCTTTCCGATCTCGTCGACTATCGATGCGAGATCTCCGATCGCTTGAAAATCCAATACGACCGTGCCGTCCGGCTCTTTATATGCAACGGTCGCGGTAAGCCGGTCAGAAAAAATGATCGTCTTGCCTATTTTCAGGCGTCTGCCAGGCCTTGCAAGGACCCGCCATCGTAAACCGCCCAGATCCTCGACCAAAAATACTTCTATCGCGGCACCTGTATCGGACTTTCCATAAAGTCTCGCCGGGAATACCCGCGTGTTGTTGATCACAAGAAGATCCCCCGGCCCGACCACCGAAACCAGATCCGAAAAATTCATATCAGTGAATCTGGCTGCCTTCCGGTCTAAGACCAACATTCGCGAAGCTGAGCGTTCTGCCAAAGCCTCGCTCGCGATCAGTTCGGACGGCAATTCATAATCAAATCTCGAAAGCTCCATTGGTGAAATTATATTGTTTATAAATATCGTTTCTAATATACTTAAAGGGAATTCAATCAAGAATTGGCGATTTGTGTTTCTTTTTCAACAAGAGGTGATTTGCGTCCTCGCAGGGTCGGAAACCGATCTATCAGATCAGGTTTGCAAAGCCGGCCAGGGACCATTTAACAAGGAGGCTCTATGATCAAAAGATTTACCCCGCATGTTTTGGCTGTTGTTTGCCTTGCTATTGTTTCGCTCGCAATTCCGGGAGAAGCGAATGCTCAACTTAGAAATCAAACTCGTTATACCAGATCAACGGTTAACGGAATAATCAATCGTCTCGAAAACAGTAGCGATCGTTTTCGGCGCGATTTTGACCGGGCGATGGACAATAGTTCGCTGAACGGCACAAACGCTGAGGACAGGTACAACGGCTACGTCCGAGACTACGAGAACCAACTGGATCAGCTTCGCAGGAGCTTTGACCGTACGGATTCGTGGTGGACCGTTCGCAACGAAGTTGAGGCCGTTATCAGAGATGCGGGCCCAGTGAACACGATGATGAACTCGCTGCCTTTCCGCCGTACGCTGGAGAGCCAGTGGAACCGGATGCGTTCCGACATCAACTCGCTTGCTGACACCTACGACCTTCCGGGCCTTAACGGCGGCGGTTGGAACGGCGGTGGTGGCGGCTGGGGCGGCGGCGGCGGTTGGAACGGAGGCGGCCAGACCAGCACACCGCCAAGTTGGGCTCAAGGAACGTTTTATTCTTCGTACCCCGCGGTCACCATGACGATCAACCGAAACGGGCAGGTTACCTCGGTCATCAATGGCCAGACGTTTTACGGCCGTTTTTACAGGGGTTCTATCTATGCCGGTAATGAAGTTGCTACCGTGACGCGAATGGGAAACGGTATCCGTACCTACAATCAGACCACTGGTCAGACCATCGATTTTAACCGCAATTGGGGCGGCGGAGGTGGCGGTGGCGGCGGCGGTAACTGGGAAGGCCCGACCTCTAATCCACCGTCATGGGCAGTTGGCACCTTTGTTTCGATGGACGGTTCGGTCAGGATGACCATTAACCGAAACGGACAAGTAACTTCGGTCGTCAATGGGCAGACGTATTACGGCCGTTATTATTTCGGAAGCATCTATTCTGCCGACTCCACTGCGACAATTTCCCAATATGGAAACGGGATCCGTACCTATAATCGCAGCAGCGGCCAGACGATCGACTTTAGAAGGCGTTAGTCCCAACTAAAGTTAGAACAAAAACAGCGTGCCCTTGATCAGGCACGCTGTTTTCTCTTTGGAACCTAAGTTCCGATCAGTTTGACCATTCTCCTAAGTAATTATTCATAACATATCACCCCCAGTGATCCCGAGTATCTCACAGGGCCAACAAAAAAAGCCAGAGATTGTTTCTGGCTAAAGTCAGATACCTATGATTTGGTGCCGGAGGTCGGACTCGAACCGACATGAAGTTGCCCTCGCCAGATTTTGAGTCTGGTGCGTATACCAATTTCGCCACTCCGGCAGCGAACTTTAGATGATAGAGTCTGAAGAACTGAACGTCAAGAAAGTAAGGGCCGGAACGACCTCGATCAAGGAATGTCGAAGAGGATCGTTATCGTTACCCGTCTTTTCGCTTCGTCCAGAAACGTATCCATATTCCGACTGACCCTGACTTCTGTGATCTCGGAAATGAGCTGGTTCCTTACCTCGTTAATAGCCGGTACGATCGCTGACGGGTTTTTTCGCTTAAACTCAGGTACCCATTCTTCGCGATAGTACTTGACCTCGTCCTCACCCGTGATCACAACAAACGACCTGAACCTAAAATCGAGATACTTCTCAACCGCGATCCGTTGCGCGATCAGAGCTTCGAAATTGTCGTCCTTGATCGATTCAAAACCGACGGATCTTAATCTTCGTTCGAAATCGGTCGACGACGGAAAATACTTCAAAAGTTCCGCGATCCGATCACTAACTTCTTTTTCACTGGGCGAGGTCCGGGGAAGCCGTTGGGCCTCAAGCAAAAAGATCCGCTGATCAATTTGCAGCTGTAGCGCCCGTTTCAGATCGTCATTTGAGACCGGATCGAGCGGTACTCCGGGTTGAAGCGCCAATTGCCACAAAAGGTCAGATCTGGTTATCAACTCAGTCTTGACGCCGTCACTTACAGTCGCGATCGTTCTATCAACAACGACCTGAGCGCTGCTGAAAGCCGAAAACGCAAAGAGTAGGCCGATGCCGGCGGTTACACTGACGATGTATTGACGGAGTCTCATCCTGTGAAGCACTAAACCTAATAATATAAACGATTTTCCACCGGAACCACTGCTCGATCGCGAGACTCGCTCGAACCTTGGTTCTTGGTTAAACATATTGACAAAAATAACAAAAAGTTTTTTAATCTTAGATGGAAGATCGGGAACTTCCATTACTCATCCCCTTTTGCCTTTCTCGCCACCGATTTACCTTAGGCCACAATAATCAAGCGGTTAACGGTCCCCAAAATGCCATTCCCTTCCGCAATTAGACCACAAAACAGGACTATTCCTATTCAAAGCGGTTTGAAAGAGACACCGCCGGAACTTCGATTCATTTCGGAATTAGGGCGTAGCCTGCTTTTCATGGTCCATCCCAAAAAAGTTGCCTGCCGGGTTGCCGATGCGATCCAGGCTGGTGTCGGGGCGGAGATGTGCGCATTTGTCGCCGAACTTGAGAATATTGGGGTCGTCAGCTGTGCCTTTGACCAAAAAGGTGAGATCGTTTCCGAGTTTCTCGACCGTGCGCGATTTGAAAAATGGTTAGATCTTTTGCCGCCCCAGGTCGGCCACACAGACGAAGAAAAGAAGAACTTCCTGCTTCTCGGGAATCTTCACGAGCTTGAGTATATCTCGCCGCTCCACATAAACGGAGAGATAAAGGGCGCGATAATTGTCGGTTTTTCGTCCGGTTCTGATTTCAGTGAAGGAAAGGGCAGTTTGATCGACGCAGCGACTCAGATGGCGGCGATGAGTGTCAATTTGTCTGCTCACTATGAGGCCGCGATCAACAACTCGGTGACACAAGCGCGCGAAGAACATCGTAGATTTACCGAAGCGGTGCTCGATGCACTTCCCGTATCGCTTTATGTCGTGGATCGCGATTATCGGATCGTCACTTGGAACCGACACCGTGAAATAGGGCTTCAGGGAATTCCGCGTGACTCTGCAATAGGCAGAAACGTTTTCGAAGTTCTCGCACGATATCCCGAAGGAAGAGTCCGCCAGGAGTTTGAACGCGCCTTTAAGACCGGCCGAATCGAACGGATCGAACAACAAACTGTTGCAGAGGATGGATCGACAAAGCATTGGGTCGTAAGCAAGGTCCCGATGCGCAGCCCCGAAACCGGCGAGGTAACACACGTTATTACGGTCGGCGAGGACGTGACCATGCGGGTCGAGGCGATTCACGCAGTCTCACGGGCCGAAAAACTTGCGGCCGTCGGAAGACTTGCCGCGGGCGTTGTTCATGAGATCAACAATCCTCTCGCAACCATAGCTGCGTGCGCTGAGGCTCTCGAACAACGCACGAGTGAAGGTGCTTTTGAAGGCTGCGACGGTCTGGACGACCTAAACGAATACCTTGGCCTGATCAAGAGCGAAGCGTTTCGATGCAAATCGATCACAACGGGTCTTTTGGATTTTAGCCGCATCCGAACAGGGGACCGGCATCCATTAGATATCGGCGAAATCCTGCGTTCGTCTGCAAATCTGATCTCACATCAGAAACGCGGCGAAAATATAAAG
>CAYTDJ010000073.1:0-2966 GCA_964436265.1 uncultured Chloracidobacterium sp.
TTTCCTCCGGCGCAAGGCGATACGACCTCTGCATGGGCGAAGATCCATACTTTCTTTCAGCAGTTCCACGGCGGCGACCCGTATTACGAACTCGTATTCTTGTCGCTTATCGTTATCTTTACGTTCTTTTACATCACGATCGTTTTCAATACGGACGAGGTTTCGGACAATCTTCGTAAACACGGCGGTTTTATCGCGGGAATTCGCCCCGGTGCTCCGACAGCCGAGTATCTGAACACGATACTTACCCGTCTGACCGCGGTAGGAGCGTTGTATCTCGCGTTGGTCGCGTTCATTCCTCAGCTTCTGCTGAGTGGTTTCAAGGTGGCCCGACTTCCGTTCATTGGGGACAGGCTTGACGCGTTCCTTACCGCAACTCCGGGTTTGAGCTGGATTCCGACCGGGTTGGGCTACCAGTTCTTCTTCGGCGGAACATCGCTTTTGATCCTTGTCGGCGTGGCTATGGACACGGTCGCACAGATCGAAGCACAGCTCGTGATGAGGAACTACGAGGGATTCTTGGGTGCAGGCTCGCGACTTCGCGGCCGCCGCAGCTAGTTATTGAAACTGCAACGCTACAAAGAACACGAAGGGAAGCCCATTGCTTCTTGCTTTGTGTTCTTTGTGACTTTGCGGTGAGAGATTCGAATGAACAAGATCATAGTTTTGATCGGTGCGCCTGGAGCAGGAAAAGGGACGCAGGCGAGACTCTTACAGGAACGCCGCGGTATTCCGCAGATCTCGACGGGCGATATGTTCCGCGAAATGAAAACGCTGGATTCTCCGCTTGCACGTGAAGTGCAGGAGATAATGGCGTCCGGCAAACTTATTTCGGACGAAATTACTTTCAAGATCGTTCAGGATCGAACATCGAGGCCCGATTGCCAAAACGGTTACGTGCTCGATGGTTATCCTAGAACTGCGGTACAGGCCGAACAGCTCGAAAATTTAGCGGCTGAGCAGACAAAGATGATTCAGGCGATCGAGGTTGACGTTCCGCGTGAAGAGCTTATGCGGAGATTGACCGGACGTCGATCGTGCCCGGTTTGTGGAGAAATATACAACGTCTTCTCAAAGCCGCCGAGATCGGAGGGCGTTTGCGATGATCATCCGGAGGCTGAGTTGATCCATAGAGCGGATGACAATGAAGACAGTGTCTCTACTAGGCTGGCAACCTATGATGAACTGACCAAACCGCTGATCGACTACTATCAAAATTCAGGAAGACTGACGAGGATCGATGGTACTGGCGAACTCGAAGAAATATACGCCGCATTGGATAAGCTCATTTGAGTGGGATAGATGGTTCGGGGATCGATAATTGGCGGTATATTGAGTACGACTGCATCGATCTTATTCGGAAGTAGAATGATCATTGCTAAATCGCAGAAGGATATGGAGAAGATGCGTGCTGTCGGCGAGCTTATAGCCGAGGTGCGTGAAACTCTCCGTGCGATGGTCAAACCTGGTGTGACCACTCTCGAATTGAATGTCGCGGCCGAGAAGATGATGCGCGATGCAGGTTCGATACCGACGTTCATCGGTTACAAGCCGCATGGGATGGTACCGTTTCCTTACGCTATCTGTGCCTCGGAAAACGAGAAGATAGTGCACGGGTTTTCAAACGAGACGCCGTTGAAAGAGGGAGATATCATTTCGCTCGATATGGCCTGTACACTCAACGGATTTGTCGGCGACACGGCGATGACCGTACCGGTTGGGGAAATAAGCGACGAGTTGAAGCAACTTATTCGGGTAACTGAAGAGTGTCTAGCATTGGGGATCGAACAATGCTGGCCAAACAAACGGGTCGGAGACATCGGGGCTGCTATCCAGTCGCATGCGGAAAAATATGGCTACGGAATTGTCCGCGACTACACCGGCCACGGTATAGGCCGGTCGATGCATGAGGCTCCGCAAATACCTAATTACGGGCGTCCGGGAACACGTGAAAAGATCCGAGCGGGTTATTGTTTCGCGATAGAGCCGATGTTGAACATTGGAACACCGGAAACAAGGACGCTCGATGATAAATGGACGGTGGTCACTAAAGACGGAAAACCCTCTGCCCATGCAGAACATACGATCGCTGTGACGGCTGAGGGGCCCGAGATACTGACCTTGACCAAGGAGCAAAAGAGGTCGCTTGCGGAAAATTCTGCAGCAAAAACTGCCGTGCAAACTTGAAAAATCACGGCTTAGGCGATAACATTAGAAGTTTGTCCAACTCAGCAGCAGTTGGCCTTTAGCACGTATGTCTAAAGAAGAAGCCATTGAGGTGACGGCCACTGTGCTCGAAACGCTCCCAAATGCGATGTTCAAGGTCGCGGTTGACGAGAATAAGCACGAAGTTTTGGCTCACATCTCTGGCAAGATGAGGAAGAATTTCATACGAATCCTTCCGGGCGATAAGGTCCTTGTTGAGCTTTCGCCATATGATCTGAAACGGGGCCGCATTACGTATCGGTACAAATAAAGGCGGTAAATGTTATGAAAGTACGTCCATCAGTTAAAAAGATCTGTGATAAGTGCAAGGTCATTCACCGCAAGGGAGTGGTGCGGGTGATCTGTGATAATCCGAAGCATAAACAGCGTCAGGGATAAGGTTTAGGAGAAGATATGGCTCGTGTAGCAGGTGTAGATTTGCCGCCCAACAAAAGGGCAGAGATAGGGTTGACGTATATTTACGGGGTCGGAAGATCGCGTGCGGCCGATATCCTTGGTAAAGCCGGAGTGGATGGCGGAGCGAAGATACGGGATCTGAGTGAAGACGAACTTAATAAGATCCGTACCGTTCTCGACACGGAAGGCGAGATCGAAGGCGACCTCCGCAAGCGGGTTCAAATGGACATCAAGAGATTGATGGACATTGGTTGTTATCGCGGCCTGCGTCATCGCAGAAGCCTGCCTGTTCGCGGACAGCGAACCTCGACCAACGCGCGTACCCGGAAAGGACCGCGAAAGGC
>CAYTDJ010000073.1:3066-9063 GCA_964436265.1 uncultured Chloracidobacterium sp.
TATGGCTAAAGCACCAGCAAAAAAGAAGACCTTTAAGAAGAAAGAGCGAAAGAACATACCCTTTGGGATCGTTCATATTTCGGCTTCGTTCAATAATACGCTGATCTCGATCACCGATACGCAGGGAAATCTAGTGGCTCAGTCCTCGTCCGGTGCCCGCGGTTTCCGCGGTTCGCGGAAAGGCACTCCGTTTGCGGCCCAACAAGCTGCAGGAGAGGCGGCCCGCAAGGCATCCGAAGCCGGAATGCGAGAGGTTGAGGTCCGTGTTAAAGGACCCGGAGGCGGCCGTGAATCTGCGATCCGCGCGATCGCCCAGGCTGGTATCCGTGTGAATTCGATACTCGATACCACACCGATCCCGCACAACGGCTGCAGGCCGCCTAAGCGTCGCAGAGTTTGATCTTGTTGAATTCAATTATCGAAAGGACGAAGGGTCGCGAGGCCTGTAAACTTTTCCGCTGACAGCGGAGGCAGAAAAATATTATGGCTAGATATAGAGATGCGGTGTGCCGACTGTGCCGCCGAGAAGGTGCAAAGTTATTCCTTAAGGGCGATCGTTGTTTTAAGCCCTCTTGCGCAATTGAGAAGCGCGGTACAAACCCGCCGGGACAGCACGGCGCGGCTCGCCGCAAGATGCTCGCAGGCTACGGGCAGCAGCTTCGCGAAAAACAGAAAGTAAAGCGAATTTACTTTATTCTCGAGAAGCAATTCCGAAATTATTTTGAAAAGGCCCTTCGCCAAAAAGGCGTTACTGGCGAGAATCTGTTGTTCATGCTCGAGAAGCGTTTGGACAACGTGGTCTATCGAGCCGGTTTTACGACCTCGCGCCGGCAGGCACGCCAGATCGTCAACCACGGTCACATTTTTGTTAATGGCCGAAAGGTCAATATTCCTTCATTCCAGGTGAAGGTCGGTGACGTTATCACTGTAAAGGAAAAGTCAACAAAGAACCCACACGTCGAGGGCGCATGGTCGACCGCCGCAGGCCGAGGACGGCCGGCATGGATAGCTCCGCAAGGGCAGGACCTTTCGGTTGCGATCGCCACATTGCCTACAAGACAGGATATTGACGGCAACATCAACGAGCAATTGATCGTTGAGCTTTATAGCAAGTAGTAATAGGCAGGGTTGGCCGAAGTATCCGGGAGTTAGAAAGTTCGTTCTTGCTCGCTAGTCCCGGGGACAACGCCAACTCTTGGATCATTTTAAAAAGAACATTATGACAACAAGCAACAACTGGACAGATTTCCAAATGCCGAGCCGGCTAAACGTCGAGACAGAGACGCTTACCGAGCGTTACGGTAAATTCTACGCTCAGCCGTTCGAAAGGGGATTTGGGACGACGATCGGGAACTCGATCCGTCGTGCTCTGCTTTCTTCGATCGAAGGAGCGGCGGTCACTGCCGTCAAGATCGAGGGCGTCGAACACGAGTTTTCGCCGATCAATGGAGTGGTTGAAGATGCGACCGACGTTATTCTGAACCTCAAGCAAGTTCCATTCAACCTTCATGGAAGCGGGCCCAAGACGCTGACCATCTCAAAAAAGGGAAAAGGCGAAGTCACCAGCGGGGACATTCAGGCGGATGGCGATGTTGAGATATTAGATTCAACAATTCACATTGCAACGATCAGCGGTTCCGGTTCGTTTAACGTTGAAATGAGATTAAAGCGAGGCCGAGGTTACGTTTCGGCAGAGCTGAACAACGACGAGGATCTTTCGGTAGGATATATCCCGGTCGATTCCGTCCACTCGCCTATCAAAAAGGTCAACTATACCGTCGACAAGACACGTCAGGGGTCGAATACCGAATTCGATAAACTCGTGATCGAAGTGTGGACCGATGGTTCCGTAAAGCCGGAAGATTCGATCGGTCTTGCGGCGAAACTTGTGAAAGATCACATGTCGATCTTCATCAATTTCGAAGAGGAAGAAGAAGAATATAAATACGAGGACATCGCTCGCCCGCCCCTGATGCGGAACGATCTTCTCGACAAACCGGTCGATGAACTCGAGCTTTCCGTTCGGTCATACAACTGCTTAAAGAATGCAGATATCCGTTCGATCCGCGATCTTATCAAAAGGAGCGAAAAAGACATGCTTCATACCAAGAACTTTGGTAAGAAGTCGCTCACGGAGATCAAGGATCTGCTGCACGGTATGGGCCTCGACTTCGGAATGGATTTTGACGAACAGGGCAATCCGATCCCTGGTTCGGGCGGAAGAGATCTAGACTAGTGGTCGGTGGTCAGCGGTCAGTGGTCAGATCTGATCGCCACTGGTCACTGGCCACTGACAGCTGACCACAATAGATATGAGACATTTAAAAGCACATCGTAAATTGGGCAGGACGACCGAGCATCGTATGTCGATGCTCAGGAATCTTGCGACGTCGTTGGTAAACGCCGATAAGGATTACATCGTGACGACCGTCGCCAAAGCCAAGGAACTTCGTCCGTTTGTTGAAAAGGCCATCACGCTTGCAAAAAAGGCTCAGTCACTCTCCGGTGATGATGCTAAGGCTAAGGAAGTACATCTTCGCCGTCAGGCCGCCCGGTTTTTCCACGCGGGAAACAGCACTTTCAAGATCGCGTCCAGCCGTTTCCGCGGAAAAAAAGGTGTTGAAAAAGAGCCGATCGAAAGGACTGCCGGCGTCAAGGCGGTGCAGCGGTTGTTTGGTGAACTTGGTGCACGATATAAGGACCGCAACGGCGGTTACACCCGCGTCATACGCCTTGGGCGACGCAGCGGCGACAACGCGGAAATGGCTGTGATCGAACTTGTTGACAATCCCCGCGAACTTGCTGCGAAGGGCTAACCTTTGGATAGGAGGGACCTCACGATGGGTGATATTTCTGCTTCTGCGGAAGCGAAGGAAAAATCGGCGGGCAAAGGCAAACAATCGAAAAGTCAGGAGAGCGACGCGTCGTTGAATATGGACGAACTTCGCGAACTTGCCGAACTCGTGAACGAACACGGGTTCACTGATTTCGAGTTTGAGAACGAGAACATTCGTGTCCGTCTCAGCAAGCAAGTCAATGCTCCGGTGTATACGGCTCAGCCGCCTATGGCGCATCCGATCTCTGCACCGGCAGCTTCAGCCCAGGCAGTGGCGGCGCCGTCGGAAACATCTGCTCCGGCGGTCGATGAAGACGCTGGGCTATACAAAATAACTTCTCCGATCGTAGGAACGTTTTATCGTGCTCCATCGCCTGATAAGCCGTCTTACGTCTCCGAAGGGAGCACTGTTTCACCTGAGACCGTTGTGTGCATCGTCGAAGCTATGAAGCTGATGAACGAGATCCA
Source organism: uncultured Chloracidobacterium sp. (assembly GCA_964436265.1). Taxonomy (GTDB): domain Bacteria; phylum Acidobacteriota; class Blastocatellia; order Pyrinomonadales; family Pyrinomonadaceae; genus OLB17. Next base: position 6,371 of record CAYTDJ010000073.1, read on the forward strand.
GGCTGAAACTAGCGGTCAGGTCGTTAAGATCTACGTAGAGAATGGACAGCCGGTTGAATATGGCCAGCCACTGTTTGGAATAAGGAAGTAAGAGTTTTTGCCACGAATCATACGAATATCACGAATTGTTTCTCCTTCACTTATTCGTGAGAACGGCGTAATTCGTGGCTGATCTTTATGACGCGAGAGATTCGCAAAATTTTAATAGCAAATCGCGGTGAGATAGCAAACCGTATAATCTGGACCTGTAAAGAGATGGGTATCCAGACGGTCGCTGTTCATTCTGAAGCGGACCGTGAAGCATTGCACGTTCGGTTCGCGGATGAGGCGGTATGCATCGGTGCCGCACCGTCCGCACAGAGTTATCTGAACATACCGGCGATCATCAGCGCGGCCGAAATAACCAACGTCGATGCGATACATCCCGGTTATGGATTCCTTGCGGAATCAGCGACGTTTGCCAGGATCTGCGAAGACTGCAATATCAAGTTCATAGGGCCTCGAGCGGACGTGATCGCAATGATGGGCGATAAGGTCGAGGCTCGTAGAACGATGCAGGCGGCCGGCGTTCCGATCCTTCCCGGTAGCCCCGATCCGATCGAATCTACCGAAGAAGCTCTCGCGCTTGCGGCTGAGATCGGTTTCCCTGTCATTATTAAGGCAGCAGCGGGCGGCGGCGGACGCGGTATGCGTATCGTTCGTCACGAATCGGAATTGCAGGGCAGTCTTGAAACCGCACAAGCCGAAGCCCTGGCCGCATTCAAGAACGGTGCAGTGTATATCGAACGATATATCGAAAGGCCAAGGCATATCGAGATACAGGTACTGGCTGACGAACATGGCAACTGTATTCATCTAGGTGAGCGTGAATGCACTATCCAGCGCCGGCATCAGAAATTGTTGGAGGAAGCTCCATCGCCGGTCATTACACCCGAACAGCGAGAGGCGATGGGTGCGGTTGCGGTAAATGCCTGTAAAGAGATCGGATATTCAAGTGCCGGAACGTTCGAGTTTCTCCTCGATGAAGACGGGAGTTTTTACTTCATGGAGATGAACACCCGCATCCAGGTCGAGCATCCGGTTACTGAAATGGTCACTCTTGCCGATATCGTACGTAATCAGATACGCATAGCTTCTGGCGAGGATCTTGGTTACCTGCAATCGGATGTTCAGATCGTAGGGCACTCGATCGAGTGCCGCATCAATGCCGAGGATCCAGAGAAATTTACGCCGAGTCCGGGGAAGATAACGGCGTTCAATATTCCCGGTGGGCCTGGTGTGCGAGTAGATACCGCTGTCTATCCGGGTTACACCGTCCCTCCATATTACGATTCAATGATCGCGAAGTTGATCGTACACGCGAGGACGCGCGAGCTGGCGATCGCACGCATGCAGCGGGCGCTGGACATGATGGTGATCGAAGGTATTAAGACGACGATCCCATTGCACAAAAAGATCATGGCGGATGAAAAGTTCAAAAAGGGAGACTTTTCGACAAAGTTCATGGAGGAATTCAATTACAAGTCCGAAGCAGCATAGACGGTGCACGGCGGAATTGAATTTCAATACGTATTTGGTTAATATCTAAAGAGTTTAACCAAAGTGTTTTCAAGGGGTTAGATGTTATACATTTTTCGCGGTTACCGTACATTGATTGTACGGAGTTACTGCGAGCAAGGAGAGGCCTTTAGAGCAGGAAAAATATGGCAACAGCTAAAGAATTAAAGGAAAAGATAGTTGGAGATTTCAAGACGCACGGTTCGGATACCGGTTCGTCGCAGGTACAGGTCGCGTTGCTCACCCAGCGCATAAACGAATTGACGGAGCATTTCAAGGTTCACAAAAAGGATAACCACTCCCGTCGCGGCTTGCTCAAAATGGTCTCGCGAAGACGTAAGCTTCTGGATTATCTGAAGAGGACCGATATCAACGAATATCACACGATCATCGAGAAGTTAGGATTGAGACGATAATGGTGAAAATGTGTAAGAGTGAAATAGTGAAAAAGTAAAAAGCTTGCTTATCAACTCTTTCGCACTTCTCCTTTTCCCCCTTTTTGGCCTACTTCGGGCCGGTAGTAAAATTTGTTCCTTGCGAAGGATTTTGATGATGCCCGCTGAACGTGACAGCATTAACCGGTTCATACAAAAGAGGACAAATAGCGTAATTGCAATTCTCCAAGAGCGGCAAGTGCTTCACGATAGGCACTTGCCGAATTTGATTTGAGGAATAAAGATGACAAAAAAGAAATATTTGAATGAATCGATAAAGGTTGGCGGACGGGACCTCATTGTAGAAACCGGAAAAGTTGCCAAACAGGCCGATGGATCGGTCGTTATTCGCTACGGCGACACAATGCTGCTCGTTACGGCAGTTAGTATGAGGACCGCAAAGGAAGGGCTGGACTTTTTTCCGCTTACGGTCGAATACCGCGAATCGAGCTACTCTGCAGGAAGGATCCCGGGAAATTACTTTCGCCGCGAAGGCCGCCCGAGCGAGAAGGAAGTGCTGACATGCCGCCTGATCGACAGGCCGGTTCGCCCGCTCTTCCCTGAAGGTTACAGGTTTGAAACCCAGATCGTCGGGACAGTTATCTCTTCGGACGCCGAAAACGATCCAGATGTTATCGCGATCACAGGAGCCTCATGCGCTCTATACCTTTCGGACATTCCGTTCAATAACCCGATCGCGGG
>CAYTDJ010000074.1:0-9052 GCA_964436265.1 uncultured Chloracidobacterium sp.
CTTCGACAGTCCTGGCTTCGGGCTGTGCTGCGCGCCGCTAACCCCCGCGCAGTGGCGCTTTACCGGGGGCACACTGCTCCGTCGACTGTTGCTCCGTTAGCCGCGTCGCCGGGATTCCGCGCCGCTGAAGCGCGGGAGCGATCGACGATCCTCCCGACCGAAGCTATTGTCAGGCCATGGGTTATGGACCATGCCGGCAGAAGTCGTGCACGGTTGGTCCGTAAGCGATGCGTAGCCCTGAGTTGTGAGAGTCAAGGAGTGGCCGATGGGACGGACGTTCGGCATTCTCATCGTGTTGATCGGCTTGTGGGTGCTGGCGTCTTTGCCGACTCGCGGTCCCGAGTCGCGCGAGGTAGCAACCGCCGCTTCCCTGCCCGCGGCGCCCCCTTCCCGCCTGCCTGCATCAGCTTCAGCGCAGACGATCGCAGCTCGACGCATTGCGCCGGCGATTCGTAGAGAGCACCGTCGATGATATGCGCCCATTCGACCAGTTCGGCAAGCGACTCGTCCTCAAAATCGAACTTCTCTTTAGCCACGCGGGCGATGAACTCCGCACAGGACTTACTCGTCGTGTCGAGAAACTTTTTGCCGCTCGTGTCCGCGTTGAAATGAGCCTCGTCCTCGGGCGAAAGAAACGCCGATTGGTGATGGTCGAACCACCATGTCAGCCGATCGTCGGCACAATACTTAAAATCGACGATAGCGTTCTCGTCGCCGTCGAACTGGCTTCGGTCAAATGCGTTGCCCGCCTGATGCATGGTCGGCGTATATGCGACCTCGGCCCCGGGCCGGACCTTGGTGGTATAAAATTTGGTGAAAACGGCTGCCGACGACACGCCGTCGAAACAATTGCCGTGATAAAGTATGCGAAGCTTCATAGGAAAACTTTCTGCCAGTAGGCAAAACATTTCAGGTTAAAGGTCGAAACACGACTCGTCAAGTGATGGAAATACGGATAGCTAACCCCGCGGACACGGACGCCCTGGTCGAATTTAACCAGGCGATGGCGCTCGAGACCGAACACAAACGCCTCGACGGCGAGATCTTGCGTGCAGGCGTTTCTGCGGTTTTTGGCGACGAAAAGAAGGGATTTTATGTTGTCGCCGACGACCGGGGAACGATCGCGGCCGGCCTAATGGTCACCAACGAGTGGAGCGACTGGCGAAATGGCTGGTTTTGGTGGATCCAGAGCGTTTATGTCCGTCCCGAATATCGCGGCCGTAATCTCTACGGGCAGATGTATGAGTTCGTCAAACAGGCAGCTGCAGTTGCCGGGAACGTCTGCGGATTTCGGCTTTACGTTGAAAAGGAAAACGAACGTGCACAGAGAGTTTATGAAAAACTCGGTATGGAGAAGACCTATTACCTGATGTACGAAGAAGAAACGAAAAACCGGGAGCCTAAATAAGACTCCCGGCCATACCTAAGAAAATCGGATCACGAAAGCATAACGAAGGAATTTGAGATTGGAATTAAAGTTCACCCTTTTTGATCTATTGTTCACCCTTTAAGAAAGAAGCGTTTCGCATCCCGATTTTCAAAGACCTTAAAACTTTTGGATTGAGGAAAAGGCCGATCTAGTCTTCGTGCCCACACTCGAAGATTTCCCCCAAGCAATCGAGCCCTTTCCTCAAACTTTGTTACATTTCGGAAACCCTGCTTGTTTAGTATTGTCGTTCGGGGAATTTCCCCGCCGCCTTCAGTTGTCCTTCCGAAATGTTGAACCAAAACCTTCCGAGTTCACTTCTTTTATTTGCAAGCGACGTGCCAAATAAATAAAGCCTTATTTCTTCCGAAAATCGATCACAATGGCTGATGTCGCGGTTCAGTCGGCACAAAACCATACGTCCGTTTTCAATACATATTGCCAAACAGAACACCCATAACGTTCGATTTCCTTACATTTCAGGAAATCAGCGTCGGCATGATTTAATCTAGCAAATGGCGTGCATAAGCGAGGCGAAGTTCGCAGAAATCTGCGATGGCATCAGATCTGACCGCGAATTGATCGTAAAACATAACCCGATCGGCACGGAAGACGAGGTTCTGCTTTGGATGCTTTTGAGCTGCCTGATCAGTTTCTTAAGCCTTACCGAGATGGAAACACCGTGTTTTACCGGAAAGCCCGATGCGGACACATACAGAAACGCGGTCGAATTCGTGCTTAAAGGTCGACAGGAAGAGCATTTTGACCCGACACCGCATATTGAGAGAATGTTGTCCTGATGATCGTAAAGACGTTTGTTCAGACTCCGTTTCAACAGAACACCCGCATTGTATCGTGTGAGGCGACCAAGGCCGCGATGTGCATCGATCCGGGCGAAGCCTCGCCGGAAGTAGCTGCTTATATTCGGGAAAACAAGCTTGACCTGAAGGCTATCGTTCTGACTCATGGCCATCTGGACCACATCGGCGGCACGAGTTTCCTGCACGAAGAATTCCCGAATGCGGAGGTCATCGCCCACGAAGATGAAGCCGAACTGTATTACTCTTTGCCTACACAGGGCTTGTTGCTTGGTATGCCGCAGCAGCAACTTGTGGCTCTCGGAATGGACTATGCCGACCCGCCTAAGATCACGCGATTTGTAGCGGATGGCGAGACCCTCGAGGTCGGCGATCTGAAATTCACGATCCGGCATTGCCCCGGACATACGCTCGGGCACATTGTGCTTATCGAAGAAGGCGAAAAAACGGTGTTGACCGGGGATTGCCTTTTTTCAGGTTCTATCGGGCGGACCGATTTCCCCGGCGGCGACTACGCGACGCTGATCGATTCCATCCAAACGAAGATAATGTCGCTGCCGGATGATTTTACCGTGATGTGCGGACACGGGCCGAATACGACGGTTGGCCGCGAGCGTATCTCTAATCCGTTTCTGAACGGTTCTTATGAGAACGCACGCGGACGATTTGTCTGATGGGTTTCTGTTATAATCCGCTCAAAATTCAAATCGGAGAGAAGAATGATGAATAAGTTCCTGTCGATACTATTGCTTGGGAGTCTTCTTGTTTCGAGCGGTCTCGCGCATGGTGATAACAGCCATTTTCCAAACCAACAGGATGTGACCGTAAAGACCTCAAAGGTCGCCGGCAACGTCTATATGCTCCAGGGCCGCGGCGGCAACATTGGTGCGCTCGTCGGGCAGGAAGGTATATTGATCGTCGATGACGATTACAAAGCGGTAAGTGAAAAACTCGCCGCTGCGTTGAAGGATCTCGGTTCCGCATCACCGAAATTCGTCTTCAACACGCATTGGCACGGCGACCACACCGAAGGAAATGAGTTTTTCGGCAAGCAGTCGATAATCGTCGCGCACGCAAACGTCCGCAAGCGCCTGCTCGACCCGCCGGTGATATTCGGACGCACGACTGCGCCCTATGCACCTATCGCGTTGCCGATGATCACCTACACGGCAAGCATGTCTATTCACTTCAACGGCGAAGAGGTCAAGGCCGTCCATTATCCGAATGGCCATACTGACGGTGACACGGTCGTCTTCTTTATGGGATCGAACGTTGTGCATCTCGGCGATGATTTCTTTGTGGGCAGGTTTCCGTTCGTCGATCTCGACAGTGGCGGAAGTGTACAAGGACTAATAAACAATGTCGGTTCGCTGCTCAGCACGATCCCAGCGGACGCCAAACTGATCCCCGGCCACGGCCCCGCAGCAACCATCAGCGACCTTAAGGCGTATCACACAATGCTAATAGAATCGTCGAAGATCGTTACAGACGGTATGAAAGCAGGCAAGTCGCTCGACGATATGAAGAAAGCGGGCCTTCCTGAGAAGTTCAAGGAAGCCGGTTCGGGCTTTATAAAGACCGATCAATGGATAGAGACGATCTTTAAGAGCTACTCGAAGAAATAGAAAGATTTTTGCCCGTTAATTACGCGAATGAACGCGAACCGGAACTGCCTATTCCATTCGCGTTCATTCGTATTCTTCGCGGGCTTGAAAGCTTAAGCGACAGTCACTTCTTTCGAAAGATAAACGTCCTGGATGGCGTTTAGAAGTTCCACGCCTTCGTTCATCGGTCTCTGGAAAGCCTTACGGCCGGAGATAAGTCCTGAGCCGCCGCCGCGTTTGTTGATGACCGCCGTACGGACGGCGTCCGCCATATCGCTGGCACCCTTCGACTCGCCGCCCGAATTGATAAGCCCGCAGCGGCCCATGTAGCAGTTCGCTACCTGATAACGAACCAGGTCGATCGGATTTTCGCTGGTAAGATCGGAATAGATCTTCGGATTGGTCTTTCCGTAGCTGCTCTCCATATTGAGCGCGTTGTAGCCGCCGTTTCGCTCAGGAAGTTTTTGTTTGATGATGTCCGCCTGAATGGTTACGCCGAGGTGGTTCGCCTGGCCTGTAAGGTCCGCGGCAGTGTGCATGTCGCCGTCAGCTGTCTTGAATTTCGAATTGCGCAGGTAGCACCAGAGGATCGTCGCCATTCCAAGCTCATGGGCATAGGCGAATGCTTCTGCTACCTCTGTGATCTGACGCGTCGATTGGTCCGACCCGAAATATATCGTCGCGCCCACCGCGACGGCACCCATATTCCTGGCCTGTTCGATCGTTCCGAACATTACCTGGTCGAATTGGTTTGGGTATGTGAGCAATTCGTTGTGGTTGATCTTTACGATAAACGGTATTTTGTGCGCGTATTTACGTGCGACCGAGCCAAGCACGCCGTATGTCGAAGCAACGGCGTTGCAGCCGCCCTCTATCGCGACTTTGACGATGTTTTCAGGATCGAAATACTGCGGGTTCGGAGCAAAACTCGCACCGGCCTAATGCTCGATCCCTTGATCCATGGGAAGTATCGAAAGATAGCCCGTTCCCGAAAGCCGGCCGTTGTCGTAGAGCGTCTGAAGGCTTCTCAAAACGTTCGGATTTCGATCCGATTGATACCAGACGCGGTCGATAAAATCGCCGCCCGGAAGGTGAATGTTTTCTTTTGGTATGGTCGTGGATACGTGGCCTAAGAGCGATTCGGCATCGGCACCGAGAAGTTCCTGAATCTTATTAAGGTCTAATGACATAGTTCGGCTCCAAAAAGTTAGTTATTAAACCAGGTTTTTTGCGATTGTATCACAATCTGCGACCACACCATTGGGCATAAAAACCTTGATTTAGGATTTTGAATCTAGTAAGCTCCCTGTGTTCACACGCAATCGAATCCCGGTATTTTAACTATCATTACCGGTAACCCTGAATTTTAGCCCGCGACTCCCGCGGCCACTTTCTTAGAGGAATCTATGAACTCAATTTCCCTCGCGAAGCCGTTTTCGGTGCTTTCGTTGTGTTGCGCCTTTGCACTTAGTTCCCTTTTCGTGTTCGGGCAGGATAAAGATTGGCGTCCTATATTGCCGGCTGACTTACAGTCGACCGCACCTGTCGTAGAACCAAATGCTGACGCGGAAGCTATATTTTGGGAAGTACGTGTTGACGATAGTTCTGTCGATGAACTTGCCCTACGCCACTACGTCCGCATTAAGCTGTTCACCGAACGCGGACGCGAGGATTTCGCTCGAAAAGATATCGCTTTTACCAAGGGAACGCAGATCAAAGATTTCGAGGCCCGTGTCACCAAACCGGATGGAACCTCTTCGATCGTGAAGAAAGAGGATGTCCTCGAACGAGACATCGTCAAGGCCGATGGTTTCAAGATCCGGGCAAAAACCATCGCATTCCCGGGGCTGGAGGTCGGATCGATCATCGAATATCGATATAAAGAGATCGTGAACGACGGCGCCGCGAACATGCGTCTTATCTTCCAACGGGATGTTCCGATTCGTGAGATCGCCTATTTCGTAAAACCTTTCTCCGGTGACCGTGCTATGGCCTATCACCCATTTAATGCGGGGAATCTCAAATTTGAAAAGGATAAGAATGGGTTCTATAAGGCCGAAATGAAAAACGTTCCCGCGTTTCGCGAGGAACCGTCGATGTTGCCGGAGGATGAGGTCAGGTCTTGGGTCTATATCTATTACACGGCACAGGCACCTAAATCGGCAGATGAATACTGGAAGCAGGTTGGCACCGGATTGTTTGGTGTCCAGAAAGATACACTTAAAGCGAATGACGAGGTCAAGCAGGTCGCGTCTCAATTGGTCGCCGGAGCGGTGTCGGACGATGAAAAGCTGAAGCGCATTTATGAATTTACAAAGACGCAGATCAAGAACACTACATATGCTGAAAACGTTACTGACGACGAAAAGAAGACAGCCGCTAAAAACAAAAGTGCGGGCGACACTCTGAAAAACAAACTTGGAAGTGCGGGCGACATAGATCAGCTCTTTGGAGCAATGGCTCGGGCGGTGGGATTTGACGCTAGAATTGCGTTGTCGGGAAATCGCAATGAAATGTTTTTTAAGCGGGATGTACCGAACATGAGGCTGATGCTGGGATCAAGCAGCGTGGCGGTCAAGGTGGGGAGCGGCTGGCGGTTCTTCAGCCCGGCGAGCTACTTTGTCCCGTATGGCATGATGAGTTGGATCGAAGAGGCTCAGGTCGCGTTGATACCGGACCCAAAGGAATTGATCTGGCAGCCGATCCCGTTATCGGAACCGTCAAAATCTGCTGAGATCCGCAGTGGAAAATTCAAGATCGATGCGGAAGGCACGCTCATAGGTGAAGGTAGGGTTGAATTTACCGGCCATCAAGCCTACTCACACAAGATGCTCAATCGGGGCGATTCCGCATCGGAAAAGGAAGATCGGCTAAAAAGCTACGTTCGAACGGCAATTTCGGGCAGCGCCGAAATTATCAGCTTCAATATCGAAAATGCGAATGATCCCGAAAAGCCATTTGTCTATTCCTTCAAGGTTAAGGTTCCTGGATATGCACAACGCACCGGAAAACGACTTTTCTTCCAACCAAATGTCTTCGAGCGGGGATCACAACCTAGGTTTACGTCAAATCAACGAAAATACGATGTTTACATTCCGTATCCTTATTCGGAATCAGATGATATAACCCTCGAACTTCCGCCTGGTTTCAAACTCGAGAATGCCGACGCGCCGGAAACCCTGAAAGACTCTCAAGGGATCGGTTCACATGAGACCTTCATCGGCGTTTCGAAAGACGGCTCGATGATCGTATATAAACGTAAATTCTCGTTTGGAAACGGTGGTTTTATTCAGTTCCAGGCTTCAAGCTATCCGGCCGTTAAGTCTCTTTTTGAGAGATTCAACAAAGCCGATGTTCATCAACTCACGCTTCGGATGGAGGATGGTGCACAAGTCAAGTAAGGCAGCGTGGATCTTTTTTGAGGTGTTTATGATAAAGCATGCTTACGGACGTTTGATCCCTGCATTGATATTTGCACTTGCGGCATGGGGAACCGCTTCGGCACAAGATAAGGTGCCGCAGTGGCTCGCCCAGGCTGCTCTGATCCCGACTCCCACCTTTGAAATGAAGGATGTGCCGGCGGTTCAATTGTTGAATGAGGAGACGGTCACCATCGCATTGGACGGAACGATAGTCCGCACGGTCCGACGAGCTGTCCGCGTGCTTGAGTTAAGCGGTCGGGAGGAAGCCGTGGCACGGGTCATTTATCAGACGGATTCTGACAAGGTAAGAAGTCTCGACGCTTGGCTTGTCAGAAAGGCCGGGGCCGCCAAGGAGTATGGAAAAAAGGAAACTGTGGATATCGCTCTGCAATCCAACGATCTATACAACGAGGCTCGCGTACGGGTGATAAGTGCAAAGGATGAGTCGGTTGTCGGAGATGTATTTGGATTCGAATCCATTCTCGAAGAAAAGAAGATTTTCAGCCAATTCGGTTTTGCGTTTCAATATGATATTCCGGCGGTCCGATCACGGTTCTTATTGAACATACCTTCTGGCTGGAGAACAGAAAGTGTCACATTCAACGCCGCGACAGTTGCTCCAACTGTAAATGGTTCGTCGTATGCGTGGGAAATGCGGGACCTAAAGCCGATACGCCCCGAACCGCAAAGCCCGCGATGGACAAGCCTGGCGCCTCGTTTATCCGTTTCAGTATTTCCGAACGAATCGTCTTCGACTCGCTTAAAGACGTTTTCCAACTGGAACGAGGTCGCACGTTGGATGTCGGAGATCGAAGATCCCCAAATGACAGTCAATGACGAACTTGCCGCCAAAGCCAAGGATCTGACGGCTGGTGCAAAAACGGAGTTCGAAAAGATCCAGGCGATCTCAAGATATGTCCAGGGGATACAATACATATCGATCCAAGTTGGAACGGGACGCGGGGGCGGATATGTACCGCGATCCGCCACAGACGTATTTGCCCGTTCCTACGGAGACTGTAAAGATAAGGCGAACCTGATGCGGGCCATGCTGAGTATCCTTAAGATCGATTCCTTTATGGTCTCCATTACGGCCGATGATCCGAACTATGTTCGCCCTGAATGGGCGTCGCCACATCAATTCAATCACTGTATTATCGCCGTAAAAATTAGCGATCAGACAACTGCGGCATCCGTAGTCAAGCATCCCGCCTTGGGAAGACTGTTGATCTTTGACCCTACAGATCCGTATACGCCGCTCGGGGACCTTCCAGAAGACGAACAAGGAAGTCTCGCCCTGATCGATCATAAAGATACGCATGAACTCATCAGAATGCCCGTTTTGCCTGCAGAAATGAACCGGGTGGATCGTCAGATCGAGGCTGTCCTTTCTCCCGAAGGTTCGATCTCGGGTTCTATCGGTGAAAGGACTTTTGGACAAGCGGCCCGTAGCGAACGAGCACGCATGAAGAACCTGTCATCCGATGAATATAGGACAATGATCGATCGGTGGATATCTCGCGGCGCTTCGGGTGCGACGACCTCAAGGATCGAACCGAATGACAGTCATCTGGATGGCAAGTTTGATCTGCAGGTTGATTTTTCTGCCGCCCGATATGCCCAGATCATGCAGCAACGGTTAATGGTCTTTAAGCCGGCGATCGTAAGACGTCTTGATCGCCTTTCATTCGTTGACGGCAAGCGAATGTCGCCCTATCTGATCGAAGAGTCGGCTTATTCCGAACGCGCAAAGATCAAATTGCCGCCTGGCTTCTTGGTCGA
>CAYTDJ010000075.1:0-9022 GCA_964436265.1 uncultured Chloracidobacterium sp.
CTCGGACGTTTCGATATTAAAAACGAAGATTCGAACCTGGACATCGCGCTTGACTCGTCTGACGCCGGCGAGATCGATCGTCTGGTCAGGGTTCTCGGTATTTCATCCGATCTCGAACAGCAGCTGGATTCGTTTCAGGCGACATTTGCCGGAGAGCTCGCATTTGATGGAAAGATAACCGGAAGCTTCACCGATCCCACTATCAATGGCAAGGCGTCGATCGCGTCGGTTTCTTTGCGTGGCCGCGAGATCGGTTCGGTCTCGTCCGACATTGAAGTCTCACCGGCCGACTTTGCATTCAAGAATGGACTATTACGCGAGCCGGCAGGCGGGACAGTTACGTTTACAGTACAGGTACCGCGAACCAGCGAGAATAACGCCAGCGTTAAGGCCGAGCTAAAGGGCGTCGACGCCGGAAACTTGCTTGCTGCATTTCCCGTGGACCTGCCCGAGCAAATACGGGATTTCAAAGGGAAGACTTCGGGAACGGTTGACCTGTCGGGCTTGCCTGACGCCTCTCGAGGTGAGATCCAAATTGCGTCAACAAGCGGCACTATAGGAGGTCAGGCTTTTGATAGCCTCAAGGCTAAGGCAGTGTTCAGTGGAACGCTGATCGACATTCAAAGCGGCGAGATCCGAATTAGCGACGGAGTCCTTGCTGCAAAAGGAACGTACAACCGTCAGACAACGTCTTTCGATCTCGACTTGCAGGGCAGGAATGTACCGCTGCCGCTCGTTCTAACGATCCTGCCGAAAAACGATGCGATACCCACATTTGCAGGCGCGACGGATTTTACAGGAAAAGCTGCCGGCATTTGGAACGATTCTAAGACCTACAATGTGAGTTTTGACGGCACTGCTCACGATGTGGTCGTGAACGATAACCCATTTGGCGCGATCGAGTTCAAGGGGACGACATCGGGAAACTTCCTAAAGGCAAGTCTCACGGCCATGCTGGACGGCCGGCCGCAATTGATAGGTGCATCAGTCAACTTCGGCGACGCGAACCTGCCGATAACGGTCGAAACCTCGTTCGACAAGAGTCCGCTCGCTCCGTTCTTTGCGTTCGTCCCTCGACTTCGAGGAATTCCCCTTACAGGCGTTGGGACAGGTACGGTCACATTCGGTGGAGATCTCTCGCGGCTGAACGATAAAGGTAAACGCGAAATATCCGCCGCCGCACTCTCTGGAACTGCACGGTTCACGCAGCTTGACCTTCTTGTTCAGGACACGCCGCTGTCTGCCGCAGAACCGATATTCATCAAGTTCTCCCCGCGTGAGGTCGATTTTGTCAGCGCAAAATTCGCGGGCGGTGGTTCCAACTTGACGGTCGCGGGCATAAAGGCACTTACGGAAGACGGTGTGAACAGTCTTTCGATAAATGGGCGGATAAATCTCGCGCTCCTTAATGCGTTTCCGCAGGTCACGTCGATCGACACTTTTTTTGGCGGCTTTGCAGATGTGTCTGTTAGGCTTGCGGGAATAGACAAGACAGCTCGGCTATCAGGCACGGCTGTCATGCAGAATGCTGCTGTCGCTGCGTTCATTGGCTCTAGCCGACTTTCGTTCGATCGCCTGCAGGGACGGATCCTGTTTACATCAAATCAGGCTCAGATCGAGACTGCCGCAGGCTACCTTGGCGGAGGAAGATTCAACGCGACCGGCGGCGTTCTGTTTGGCGAGGGCCTTTCGATCGATTCATTTCGCGTCGCTGTTGACGGAACAAACGTCACCGTACCTCTGCCTCAGGATTTCATAACAACAGGTGATGCAAGGATCGAATTTTCCGGCCGTAGGATCAGCAGTGAACTAGCGATACAAATAGCCGGCAATATTCTCGCAAGGCGAAGTGTTTATTCGCGTGATATAGAACTTTCGAACATTGTAGGGGCGAGGCGCGAGGGATCGCTCTCCAGCGGTCCGTCGTCGTTGGCCGCTCCTCGTTTTGACCTTACGATCGAAGGCCGTGATGCCTTGGTAGTTAAAAACAACATTGCCGATCTGACCGCTTCTGTCTCGCTCAGGCTAACGGGAACAACCGACAGCCCTCAACTTACAGGGCGTATTACAGCCAACAGCGGAACCGTGTTCTTTAGAAAGGATCGCTATATCGTGCAGCGTGGAGTGCTCGAATTCCCCCCGGATACGGCGATTGAACCCGTCATCTTTCTTCAAGCTGAAACTGAAATTCAGGGTTATCAGGTTTTCGTGAATTTGTCGGGGCCGCTCACAGATACCGACGAGCTAAATGCTTCGGTGCGTTCGAGCCCGGCGTTGCCCTCGCAGGACGTACTATCGCTGATAACTACCGGCACGCTTTCGAACACTGAGGGTGGCCTGCCGACGTTTGCGCAAACGGGAATTAACACCGCTGCGGAAGTGTTGACCGACTCGATCATAAATGCGCCGGTGAGAAAAGCCACAGATAAGCTTTTCGGTCTAAATGTTTTCGAGATCGACCCGATCATTTCGGGACAGAGGCTAAATCCGTCTGCGCGGCTTACTGTCGGGAGGCAGATAAACAACAACCTTAGGGTGACGTACGCCACTAATCTCTCTCAAGATCAGAACCAGGTAGTCGCGTTGGAATATCGCCTTTCCAACAAACTGTCGGTCGTCGCTCAATATGAACAGCGAAGCCTCAGCAACGTGACGAATAATCGTGACAATTTCAGCATCGAAGTACGTTTCAGAAAGCGCTTTTAGCATAGCAATGAACGGGGCGGCCATATATTGAGGTCTAAAACGTCAAAATTTGATCGACTGGGACTGACATCTTTATCGTGTCGCGTTACATTCGGCGTTTTGGTTCTGCTGATCGCATGCTGTTGGCCGGCATTTGCCCAGATCCAGTTCGAAGGCCGCGATGTCTCAGATATTTCCGTCACATTTGAGGGCGTCGACAAAGACCTTGAGGCTAGCGAACGGTTTCGGCTGATCGCCCGCGAAGCAGTCGGCAACCGGTATTCCACGGTGAAGATCCGTGAGGCATTAGACCGATTATATGGAACTAAAGAGGTGACTTCTGCGGTCGTCGAGGCGACGCCGATCGGCGTCGAGCGTGTTGGTCTGCGGTTTGTCATTAAACGCACGGTGAGAGCAAAGCGGGTTACGTTGAAAGTGGTCGGTCAGCAGAACGATAAGATCAGTGAGTCCGATCTAATAGTACACATCGATTTACTGGAACCGGGGCGGTCTGCATCACGACCGGAGCTTGAGCGCAACGCCGACCTGATCCTTGAACATCTACGTGAAAAAGGATATTTCCGAGCCGAAGTAGAGTATTCAGTTCAGCCGCAGGAAAACGAGAACGAAGTCAACGCAGTTTTCACCGTTACGCCGAATGAACAGGCAACGGTCGACGAATTTGAGATCGACATCGCCGGATTCGATAAACCGAAACTTGAGTCTGCAATAAAACTAAAGCCGGGCCGGCGATTCACTCGTGCGGAACTGGCAGCGGACCTTGAGCGGATCCGATCGGTATTGCGGAAAGAAGATTTTCTGGCGCCACAGATCGACGAACCCCGTATCATATTTGACAGCGACCGCAATGCGATATCTATTCGTGTCAAAGGTACCAGCGGGCCGGCGGTTTCAGTTTCGGTCGATAGCCCAGACGAAAAGGTGGGTTCCGGAACTCGAGCGAAACTGCTGCCGATCATTCGCGAAGGTACGGTCGACTATTCGGCCATCATCGAAGGGGAACGCCGGCTAGAGACCCATTTCCAGGAACAGGGTTATTTCTTTGCGAATGTAAGGTCTGTCTGTTCGGTCGATCCGCCTCTTGCCGAAAGTGATGGCACGTCCTTTCAAAACAACACCGAGTTCCTTTGTTCCGCGCTCAGCAGTTCGGAACTTTCGAACCGAAAAGTGGAGGTCAAATACCTCGCAAATCTCGACCGGCAATTGAAACTCAAGGAGTTAAGGCTTAAGGGAACCGACTTGTTCACGATCGACGAGATCCGTTCGGTGCTCGAATCTCAGGAAGCCAACATTTTGGGCGTAGTTCCTCTCTTTGGTTATGGCCGCGGATACACAAGCGGCTCCTTGCTGGAAGAAGATGCGGCCACCATCCGATCATTGCTTCGTGAGTTGGGATATCGCGAAGCCGAAGTTCGCGTCAATCAGGGCGTGTCCATCGATGGTGAGAACTTGATCATAACCTTTGTTGTCGAACAGGGTACGCCGTCGGTCGTTACCGAAGTGGACATCCGGGGAAATACAGCTTTTGCCGACGCTGAACTAAAGAAGCAGATGCCAGACCTTACTGGCAAGAACTTCTCCCGGGCACGCATTCGAAACACTCAGCGAAAATTAGCAGAGTATTATTCAAAGGCAGGCTACTATGACGCGTCGATCTCAAGTACCTTTGACGAACTTGGGGCGGACACGAGAACGGACAAAAAGAACTTTCGTGTCATCTTCACGGTTGAGAATGAAGGCCGGCCGGTAGTGGTAGATCGGATCCTGATCACGGGAAACGTAAAGACAAAAGACCAGGCGATTCTAAAAGCGATCACCATCCGTCCCAATCAACTGCTAAGATCAAGCGACGTTTACTTAAGCGAGCAGAACTTGTATTCGAGCGATGCATTTGCACGCGTTGATATCAGAACCCGTCCCGCTGGTAACACGAACGACGGAAAACGTCTTGTAGATATAGTCGTGAATGTCGAGGAACAAGCTCCGCGGATACTGTCATATGGCGGCGGCCTTTCGACGGATCTTGGGGCCAGCGGATTTGTCGACATCAGGCATTTCAACCTGTTTGGAAACCTGTGGCAAGGCGGCGCGCGCGCACGCGTAAGCCAGCGGCAACAGTTGTTTCAGATCGACTTTCTCAATCCTCGATTCATTCGCGATGGTGAAAAGCGGTTCGCTCCGCTCACTATCACCGCCGGATATCAACGCGACACGACCGTGACGCGTTTCTTCAGGTCAGCATTTGATCAAGGCACTTTCGGGATCGTACAGAGGCTTGATGCGAATGGAAATCCTGTCGACGAGTTCGGAAACAACACTGGCAGTCCGACACTTAACCGTCTTACGCTAACAGCCGAAACGAACCGAACGCTCAGTCTAAAGGACCGTAGCATCGTTTTTTTCAGATACCGTTTCGAAGACGTAAGGCTATTCAACATCGATAGCCTCCTGATAAAGGAACTATTGCTCCCGGATTCACGCGTTCGTATTTCGGGATTTGGCGCAACATTCGTTCGTGACACACGCGAGAATTGCGCGATCAAGTACACCATCCTGGATGTCATCGCGAAAGGAGAGGCCGAAGAACCATGCAAGTACAGCCCGGGTGACCCGACACGAGGCAGTTACCTAACCGCAGAATTCAATACGTCACTGCCGGTACTAGGGGCAAATACCGGCTTTAATAAGTTCCAAGCCTCTTACAACATCTACCACACTGTCAAAGCATTGAACAAAACGACCTTAGCCGGCCGCGCGGTACTTGGACTGGCCAATGTATTCAAGAATGGTACTCGCTTTACTCCGCCGTACGAATCTCTCGACGGAATACTACCCATCAGTGAGCGATTTTTTGCAGGCGGCTCGAATACATTGCGTGGTTTTGATTTCGAGTCAGCCGGCCCTCGTGTTGTGATAGTACCCCAGGGAAATTTCTTCAATACAAGCGGCCAGCAGGTCTTCCTTGATCCGTTCACCGTACCGTTCGGTGGAAATGCATTGGCGGTCGTGAATCTCGAAGCCCGCATTCCGCTTACGAAAACGATTCGAGCCGTGCCGTTCTATGATGGTGGCAATGTGTTCCGCCGTATCAGTGAAATCTTTAATCCGCCCAACGTGTCGCCCGGCGATGTTGTTAGCCAGAACCTTCGTGCGTTGTGGTCTCACACGGTCGGTCTCGGGCTAAGGATCAAGACTCCGGTGGGCGGTGAACTCGGTGTTGACTATGGATATTTGATAAATCCGCCGTCCTTCATTATTCCTCAGCGAATCCCGCCCGACGCTTTCTACCGTTTGCGCCAAAGTCAGATACATTTCCGGTTTTCGCAAGCCTTCTAATTTAAAAAGCGTTTCGGGACATGATCAACGGCCGCACATCCGTTTTCTAACCATGCCCCGAAACAAAGGAGCGGGCCCACCACGACCGCCCCAAGCTTAATTCATATGCTCGGTCGAGACTATATGACGCTCGTCAAGCTCGACCACCAGCATTTCGCCTGACCTCATTGAGATCTCAAAATCTGCATATTCCTTGTCCAGATCGGCATCCGCGACGACTTTGGGTTCATTTGCCGGAACGTATTCTTCCAAAAGATCCGCGGGCCGATTGACCTCGTTTATAGCTCGATCACGCAGCTTGTGCATTGCTTTGGCCTGGTACATCGCTTTATCTGCCGAGATGACCAGCTGATCAAACGATTCGCCGTTTGCCGGATAGCATGCCGACCCAATGCTCACGCCGACGCGGGCGGCCGAGATGGCATCTACAGGCACGGCAAATTCCGTTACGGCCTTTTCAATTCTTCTGCACATCTCGCGGATGCCCGTGTTGTCCATGTCCGGTATCAGGGCGACAAATTCATCGCCGGCATACCTCGCAAGGAAATCATATTCGCGGAGCTGTGATCTGATGACGCCGCCTATCGCGGTCAGAAGTTTGTCGCCTACCTTGTGCCCAAACGAATCGTTAACAGCCTTGAATCCATCCAGATCGAGCATTAGGACCTGGAATGTAGATCCATTTCGTATCGAGCGTTTCACTTCCTTATCAAATTCGCTTTGCAGACATCGAGCATTGGGAAGTCCGGTGATCGGATCGGTCAATGCATGTGTGGCTGCCTCCTCATGCTGCTGCGATTTGGCAATGGCATCGGCCGCTATCTTGGCCACCGTCTCGAGCAAGCGGAAATGCTCGTCCTGATAACTGCTGATCTCACCGGAATAGAGTGTGATCGCCCCGATCAGCCTTTCGTCCGCGATAAGCGGACGCGAGACCATGGTCTTGTATCCCTGCGAGCTCTCAGTGTGCGAGACCGTAAAGTCCAATGCCGGATCGACGTTTTCGACCGACTTTCGCTTCTTCAGGACATAACCAGTCGCACCTTCGCCCACCCGCACTCGCTTTCCGGTGAGAAACGAGCTGTTCTCTCCCGCAACATGGGCAGCATCCGCAAACTCTCCGGTTTCGTCCAGGAGATAAACCGCGCAACTGTCATACGGCACAAACTCCTTGACCTTGTCCGTGAACAATGAAAGGGTCTCCTCGATGCTCAAAGCCGAACTGAAGTCTTTTGCGAGCGAATACAGAGTAAAAACTTCCCGATTTGCACGTTTGATCTGTTCAACGAAACTCGGGCTCGCACTCTCATGGCTCTGGTCGACGGGCTCGAATTCGTACATCAGCCCTTCTCCCACGATCTCGTCTTCGAAGACCTTGAGGTTTCTGAGAAAAAGATCGACGATCTTCGGATCGAATTGGGATCCCGCTCCCGCGCGCAAGAAACTGCATGCATCATCCCGCGATATCGCTGGACGGTATGGACGTGCTCCGCGAAGCGTGTCAAACGCATCTGCGATCGACAGGATCCGGGCCGTTAGGGGGATCTGTGAACCGCGCAGGCCTTCCGGGTAACCGCTGCCGTCCCAGAATTCGTGATGATATTTGACCGTCGGAACTACCGGTGTCGAAAAGCCGACTTTTTCTAGGATCGACGCACCTACCGATGAATGGATCTTCGTTTTCTCCATTTCACCGTGGGTGAGCTTTCCGGGTTTGTTAAGAATATGATCCGGCACAGCCAGTTTGCCGATGTCATGAAGCAACGCACCTGTTCTGAGAGCATCGATCTCTCCAGAAGAAAGTTCGAGCAGGCGGCCCATTCCCACCGCATAGATCTGTGTGCGGCGAACATGACCGACACCGATCTGGTCGCGTGCATCGATAGCGGTGGCAAGCGCCTCGACAGTAGCTAGGTGAATTCGGCTCGCCTCCGTTATCTCTTTTGTCTTCAGGTCAAGACTTCGGATGTGTATCTTGTAGGCAACGTTAGCTCCGATCGCGATGGGAACGAGCACGAGCCCGAATTCGATGCCGAAATGATTGAATGTCAGAAATAGGCAGATGGCTGCAGCAAGACTGACAAGGTGTCCGGATAAGGGTAAGATGGCAACGCGGTCAAAGACCTTCCAGTCGACCTGCTGGCCTTGGGCTTGCCAAGAGATCAGTTCGATCCCCGTGATCGCTGCATAATGGGCAACAGCCATCATACATGAGGCAAATACGACCTCATTCGGAATAAGAAAACTCCCGGCAACGACCATCGGCTGGGGTCCGCTAAAGGTGTCTAGGGAAAGGTAGAACACAGAAGCCGAGACAAACGTCGCAACCACGTCCTTGGAAACACCGGCCAGCCACGACCATGGATGACGACGTATGCTTCCGTGTTCAGCAGCGGAAGCCGTCGCGGCAAGCATTACACCGCCAAAAACACCGAGAAGCGCAGTACCCCAGAACGCAAGAACAATTTTTGGGAAAAAGGTGGATTCTGTTCGAGGTATCCGGAAGCTATACGGAGCGACGAGAAACGAAACGAAAACCGCAACTACAAGAACTGCCGTCTTTGAAAGTGTGAACGACAAGATCTCAAAGACCGAAAACGCAAAGACCGAGACGGCGACACCGGTGAGCAACCACCAGAGGAGGTTTGTGCGCCAATCTACTTGTTTACTTTCTAGATCTTTCATGTGCGGTGCCTCCCGGAACATTCCGTTCGACGCCGACGTTCAATACAAGAGGTGTGCCAGAGTGAAAGTTCACTCAAAACCTGCGATTCCAGTGTGAAATATTAGGCAGCCTTGACGGTAAGGTAAGTACCCGATCAATATGCCTGTTCAAAATGAGCAGAATCGGTCAAAATGACAGAACAAACGTCGGGTCTTCCAAATCTCTCAGGTCACGTTTTGCGTTAATGACGTTCTATCAGTTACAAATAAAGACTTTAGCCGTGATGCTTTTTGGTCTTCTCACCGCCGTTCATGG
>CAYTDJ010000076.1:0-9015 GCA_964436265.1 uncultured Chloracidobacterium sp.
TTCTATCGACTCGAGTACTTCACCGATCGGACGTGTTTCGGGACCGGCGTGATCACAGGCAAATCTCTTAAGCGCACGAATGGCGATCGGACGATCTTGCCCGACGAACTTTCCGTCATCGTTGACTTTCGGGATCTTTCCTCTTCGGCAGGCGATCTCACATGGCGCACCGCAAATACGGCCGCAGATCGATGCAAAAGGATTCGGGCCACGGGCTATAAGATAGGCTTCTTCGAATCTTCCGTCCGCAATGGCTCGAACATAGCCGCGGGCGTCGGTATGGACAGGACAAGCGACCTGGCATGAGATCAGATTCTTGTGGTAGTCCTCGTCGGGAACTTGGACTCTAAGTGGTAGCATTTTATTCGCCCACCGAAAACCTGCGAGAGTTCACGGTCGAAAATGTGAACTTTTACACGATTCCGGCCGCTTGAAACGTCATTTGCCTTAGATCATTCAATAGTTGGCAAACCTCGATTCATTGCCCTTTTGAACGAGTTGCTCCAATGAGATCAAAAGAAACAACTGCAATTTTAGAAACGGACTCTGCACTTAAATATGATTTAAGTCATACGGCCGAGGGCAATTATTTCTCAGCAATGTGATAGATTTTGACCAAGAAAAAGATGGAACCGCTTGCAAGTCGAATCAGGCCCGCCAACCTTGATGAGTACATTGGTCAGGAACATCTCGTCGGCGCGGGTAAACCGATAAGATTGGCGATCGAACAAGGTCTAATTTTCTCGTTTATACTTTGGGGAACGCCGGGGACAGGCAAAACGACACTTGCACGCATTTACGCTAATGCGATAAACGCCGAGTTTCATGAGCTTTCAGCTGTTTCGGCCGGAAAGGAAGACATACGTAAGATCGTAAATTCTCGCAGCTTGGGAGATCGGCCCAGGGTCTTGTTTCTTGATGAGATCCATCGATTCAATAAAGCCCAACAAGATTTTTTGCTGCCTTTTGTCGAGAGCGGTGAACTCGTCCTTATCGGGGCCACGACCGAGAACCCGAGTTTCGAGGTGATCCCCGCGCTACTCTCACGGCTTCGTGTTTTTGTTCTGGAAGAATTCGACGCAGAACAAATGTCTGCGATCATTGACAGAACCGGCTATGATGTCGTTCCCGACGCAAAGAACTGGCTGATCGAAATGGCGAACGGCGATGCCCGCCAGGCGATCACAATGATCGAAAACACTTCGCGGCTTTACGACGAGATCACGATTGACACGCTTAAGGAAACGCTCCAGTCAAAGTTTCTACGGTACGACAAGAAAGGCGAGGAGCATTACAACGTAATCTCGGCCTTCATAAAATCGATGCGTGCAAGTAAAGCCGATGCGGCCATTTATTATCTTGCCAGAATGATCGAATCGGGAGAAGATCCAAAATTCATCGCCCGCCGCATGGTCATTTTCGCGTCTGAGGACATCGGCCTCGCACAGCCTACCGCACTTGTGGTGGCAAATGCGGTGTTTCAAGCGGTGGAGACCATCGGAATGCCCGAATGCGTCCACAATCTGGCTCATGGCGTCGCTTTTCTGGCAAACGCAGCGAAAGACCGGAGTTCGACCACCGCAATAGGAAAGGCTATCGAAGACGCGAAGAAATTTGGCAACCTACCGGTTCCAATGGAGATCCGGAACGCACCAACGAAACTCATGAAAGAATTGGGTTACGGCAAGAAGTCCGATGGCGATTCCGACGATCTACTGCCAAAGAAGCTTTCAGGCCGGCGCTACTTTGAATAACCAATAGTTGGAGATAAACATGAAGAAGATCTTGCTCATCGCATACCTGACCATTTCGACAACGGTTTTCTCACAGACCGAGAAAGACATCGTTTCAACCCGAGAAATGGAGAGGATCAACTGGATGGAATTCAAGGAAGTGGTCCCGTCGAAGATCAAAACCGTGATACTTCCTACAGGTACCCTCGAACCGCATGGAGTGATAAACAACGGTGCCGACAATACGGCTCCGTTTGCAATGGCTCGGACGATCGCCCGAAGGACCAACGCGATGATCGCTCCGACATTGCCCTATGGCATCACAGGTTCAATGGAAGCTTATCCGGGAGCGTTTCAGATCACGGAGGCAGCGTATCGCCCGTTTGTAAAGCAGGTGCTTGAGGGACTCGCGAAAAACGGCTTCAGGAACATCATAATAATGAATGGCCATGGCGGAGGTCAGACCGCGGTCCTCCAATCGGTTGCTGCCGAGGTGGCATCCGAGAAACGTGTAAGAACGCTTGTTATTAATTGGTGGTCATTCGCGTCTGATGAGACAAAAGAAGTATTCGGCGAAGATGGCGGACATGCGGGTTGGAATGAGACAGCTTTTATCCAGGCGATCGATCCGACATTGATCCATCCTGAGCGTTACAAAGACGATCTTGCCACCGCCTATCCTGCCGCCGGTACCTGGTCGGCGGTTCCCTTCCCTTCATCGATCGGGCTCTATCAAAAAGGGCAGGGTTATCCGAAATTCGACCAGGCCAAGGCCGATCTTTACTATAAAAAGGTAACCGATAAGGTTGCGGACCTCATCACTGAGACCGTTCGAAAATGGGACATGGCGGGCCTTTGAGAACAATGCACTCGATTTCGCTTGATTGTGAAACAATTACCGCGTTATTATCGTCTTATTGACTGACCATAATAGTATTCTGGTCAGCAGTCAGAATATGAAAGGATCAGCACAACCCAAGACTACACGCGAAGCAATTCTCGACGCCACGGACCGTCTCTTGTCACGATACGGATACAAAAAAATGACCATCGACGATCTTGCTCGAGAGGTTGGCATCGGGAAGGGCAGCGTTTACCTGCACTTCACGAGCAAAGAGGAGATCGCCCTTTCTCACATTGATGGGATCATCGAAAGGCTGAAAAAGAAACTCTTCGCAATTGCGGAGTCAAAGGCCTCTTGTGAAACCCGTTTGCGAAAGATGCTTATCGAACGGGTGGTCTTCCGTTTCGACAGCGTCCAGCATTATACCCAAAGTCTGAACGAGCTGCTTGCACATCTGCGAAGCCGACTTCTCGACAGGAGGAAGAGATACTTTGAGGAAGAAGCACAGCTTTTCGCCAAGGTGCTTGCCGACGGCAAACGCCAAGGCATCTTTTCACTAAAGGACCCTCTTGAGACTGCTCGGACTTTGCTTGATGCCACCAATTCGCTTCTCCCCTACAGTCTCAGCGCATATGAGCTTGGGGAGCGAAAAGAGATCGAGAAAAAGTCGCAGCGTATTGCTGATCTGATATTGAACGGGCTGCTAAAACGTTGATTTATAAAGGAGTCCTTTCTATGCAATACAAAAAGTTCTTGCCCGCATTCTTGTCTCTGACATTATTCGTTTTCGCGGCGATCAATATTTGTGCACAATCGCCCCAAAATGCGCCTGATATTGAGCTCGATGCCGCGACTCGGAATTCGGTGATCGATAATCTGATAAAGGAGCTAAACGAAGGTTACGTGTTTCCAGAGGTTGCTAAGAAAATGGAGGCCGATCTTCGCCGCCGCCAGATCAATAAAGAATATGAGCTTATCGAGTCCTCAAGGGCATTTGCGCAGAAGTTAACTGAAGACCTTCAATCCGTCAGCAAAGACAAACACCTCCGCGTGAGGTTCTCAACGGACCCGATCCCGGTTCGGGCACAGCGGGGCGAGCCGACACAGGCCGAAAAAGACCAACAATCTTGGTTCAACAAACGAAGTAATTTCGGATTCGATCGTGTCGAACGAATGGACGGAAATATCGGCTACATCGAACTTCGAGGTTTCAACGATCATGAGGCAGGTGCTGAAACTGTCGCCGCCGCAATGACTTTCCTCGCGAATACCGAAGCGATAATCTTCGACCTTCGTCAGAATGGCGGTGGTAGCCCATTTATGGTTGCCTTGATCAGTTCATATTTATTCGGAGACAAGCCCGTCCATCTAAACGACCTATATTGGCGTAAAGGTGATCGCACAGACGAATTTTGGACCAAACCGGCAGCTGCCGCGAAGAAATTCCCTGATAAGGATGTATACGTCCTAACGAGTAACCGAACATTTTCAGCGGGTGAAGAGTTCACATATAACCTTAAGAACCTCAAGCGTGCGATCATCGTCGGGGAGACGACCGGTGGCGGGGCTCATCCCGGTGGCATGGAAAGGTTGAGCGAACATTTTGGCGTGTTCATTCCGACTGGTCGGGCGATTAACCCGATATCGAAGACCAATTGGGAAGGTACGGGCGTCGAGCCTGATATAAAAGTTCCGAAGGAACAAGCTCTCAAAGTGGCTTATCTGATGGCTCTCAAAAAGTCGGTTGACTCGATCAAGAACGAGAACATTAAAGCCGATGTGAAGACGATGATCGAAGAAGTTCAGAAACAACTTGATGACCTAAGATCCGTTCAGGGTAAAAAGCAGTGACTAATTTTCGAGGTCAAGAACTGCGGCGCACAATTCCAGCAACTTATTCTTGACCTCGACTTATTCCTTCAGTGAATTTAGCGTTTCCAGTAATTCTTGATCTTCAGATCAAGCATCGGAAACGCACAGTACTCGACATTTCTTCCTGATTCCCTGAGTTTCATTACCATCGGAATGGCCGCATCGGCGTTTCGTGTATGAACGATGATCGTAGCGGCCCGCTGAATGTCATGCCTCTCGTTTAGCCACTCAGCGATGGCGTAGCCGGTGTTTTCGAAATCTCCATGATCATTCGAAACATAATGATGTGGAAGCAGATCGTGATCGAGAAAAATGGCATCAAAAGCGGATTCAGCAAGTTTCAACTTTGCGTCCGCGACTGTCTCCGCGACGATCAGACTGTCGCCCGCAAATCTATTTTCGAACCACTTGTGTCGTCGTTCGTCGTCATCCAATAAAAACACGCTAATTGGGGTGCGTTCTGCCTTTGCATCAGCTAACCCAAATCTCAACAGTAAGTTACGAACAAAACTCATCAGTCAATTGTCACTATATCCGAATAATCTCAATATAACACAATGGAGAACCGAGATATGCAGTCTGTGGATCTCGCGTTTAATTCATCATCACTTGAGTTGTCGATACCGGGTGCTATAATCCACTCTGTTCACTTCACTTCAATGCCGACCGAAAAGACACGATCGAATCGTTTGAAAGCAGTACCTAAATCTGACTTGCAAAACGCGGGTGAGACCTTGGAGGCTTCCGGAGCCGATGAATGCCAGATCTGTTACGGGACAGGCGTCGAGATCGTTCCCGAAAAAGGTGCAAGGCCTTGCAGCTGTCGAACCCAAAATGCTCATTCGACATCGTTGAACCGAGTTAAGCTTCCAAATCGCTATGCAAGCTGTCATTTCCATAACTACAAACCGCAGAATCCTTCTCAAGATCGTGCGTTCAAGCTGGCGTCGAAACTTACAATGGAGTATCCGGCAGTTGACCAGGGAATTCTGTTGATGGGTTCTGTCGGCGTTGGGAAGACTCACCTCGCAGTATCTGTTTTAAAGGGTCTAACTGAACGGGGATTCAAATGTCTCTTCTACGAATTTGGCTCTCTGCTGAAAGAGATCCAGGATTCCTATAACTCAAACACAAAAACATCGGAGCTTGCCGTATTGGCCCCTGTTTTTAATGCGGATGTGCTGGTGCTGGATGAATTAGGTGCTTCGAAGCCGACCGACTGGGTGAGAGATACGATGGCTCACATCATTAACACGCGGTATAACGACCAAAGACTCACGATCTTCACCACAAACTATCTTGACGACAGGAAGAACGACCGCGAAGAGACTTTGGAAGACCGGATCGGCGTCAGAATGAGGTCGAGACTATTTGAGATGTGCCGAACGGTTGAGATGTCCGGAAATGACTATCGCAAAAGTTTTGACAAGATCAGATCTGCGGGAGTTTCGTAGGTCTGCCGGTGTCCATTCCCGCCTTACGTTTGGGCACGAACCGGTAAGCCAAAAGAGAAGCTAGAATCGACGCGAATATCGCAGGATAGAATACATCTGATTTCACGATCATCCAGAAATGGATCACGCCCAGGATCGCGATCGGATAGATCAGCATATGTAGTCTCGCCCATCGCTTACCGCCAAGACGTTTGATCCATCCATTTGTGGAGGTCACGGCCAACGGGATCAGCATCAGGAAGGCCGTCATTCCAAGGGCAATAAACGGCCGTTGGATCACATCTACACCGATCAGCTTAAGGTCTAAACCCTTGTCAAAAACACTATATGTGGTCAGATGAAGCACGCCGTAGAAAAACGCGAATAACCCGAGCATTCTGCGGTATTTGATGACTGAATTCCATCGGAACAACTTTCTTAACGGCGTTATCGCCAGTGTGATGATGAGGAAAATTAGTGTCAGAACACCGGTCGTCCGCAAGAAAAATTCAATTGGATTTGCGCCGAGTTGACCGCGAAGAGCGTCGTACCCAAGCAAACCTAATGGTAAAATTGCGTTGAGCGCGACCAAGACCTTATTGAGCCTTACTTCGTTCATCAAAAATACTTCCGTAGATCCATACCTGCATACAAACCGGCCACTTGGTCTGCATAACCGTTGAACATCAAAGTCGGCCTAGTCGAAAATTCGCCGATCCGCCGTTCCGCTCCCTGCGACCATCTTGGGTGATCTACCTCCGGATTGACGTTCGAATAGAATCCGTATTCGTCCGAATTAGCCAGGTTCCAGGTCGTCGGCGGTTCTGTGTCCGTCAATGTGATCTTCACGATCGACTTTATGCTCTTAAAACCGTATTTCCAGGGAACGACCAGTCGAATGGGAGCACCGTTTTGATTCGGCATTGGTTTTCCGTAAAGTCCGGTTGCGAGAATAGTTAGCGGATGCAACGCCTCGTCCAGTCTCAATCCTTCAACGTAAGGAAAATCGATGCCTGCCGAAAATGACGATTGCATTCCGTTTGGTCCCGGAGGCAGCTCGGCTTCCGGGTTCGACGATCTACCGCCATAGTAGGTTTCGAAGGCCACATACTTAGCGTTTGAGAGCGGTTCGACCTGATCGAGAAGTTTCTTTAACGGGAATCCCATCCACGGAATTACCATCGACCACGCCTCAACACATCGAAATCGATAGATCCGTTCCTCTTGGTCGAATTTCAAAAGATCATCAATGTCAAAAACCTTGGGCTTGTTGACCAAGCCGCCTACATCTACCGTCCACGGACGAGTAACAAACCCTTTTGCAGCGCTTGCAACGCGGCCTTTGCTGGTCGAAAACTCGTAAAAATTATTGTAATTCGTTATCTCTTCGAAGGTATTGGGCTTCTCTATGGTCGAGTGCCCGGTTTGGGCGGAAACGGTTGATATCTCCGTCTGTGCAGGCTCCTTTTCCGATATCGGATTGAAGTATCTATAAGTCAGCCCGGTTGCCAGACTCGTACCCGCAAATATTCCGGCCCTTATAAAGTTTCGTCGATTTAAATAGGTACTCTCCGGCGTGATCTCGCTTGGTTTGACAGCTTTTTGTGACATCATTATTCACCTGACATTGTTATTCACACATCCGATCTGCTCTTAGAAACGTGTGAACGAATCGCCGGACCGATCCATTTTGCAACCGTCACGCTTTCGCCTTCCGTCTCAGAGACGACAAAAATACCATAGCCGTTTGAACCAAAACACGCCGCAGCGACCTCATTTTTCTTAGTACACAAAGCCGCGTCGTTTTGTTGCCCGACATCTCCGACTTTCGTCAAAAGTACGGAGACGGTCTTTTTGTCGATCAAAAGAACAACGTGCGCGAAATGACGTCCATTGATAAGGCAGTGATGCGCGGCGACCACCTTCGCACTTTTGCTCAATTGAGCAACAATAGCCTCACTTACTATTTTGTCAAAACCTGCGTTCACCGGATCGACTGTGATCGACGCTGCCTCGAGAGAGATCGGTCGCTCGGGCAGCTTATGGAAAAGAGCACAATTCAAATGATCGTCAATGGCGTCTTCGGCCGCTTCTTCCAAAACAGCTGGCACTATCTTTGTCATAGTGTCCGGTGATACTGGATTCGTCATGGCCGGCTCCGGTAGATTCACCGAACCCCCCGATAACATTGGACCGAAGTCATTTAGAAGGAGCACATAGCCCAATGCGATCATGATCACGCACGCCGCACCTGCTAGGATCACCTGCCACGCGAAAGGTCCAAACCGTGGCCCCACTGCTTTGCTTCGCAGATCTGATCTTAGTCTTGCGGCAAAACTCGAGTCGATGATCGATTCCTCTGCATTCCTTGCGGCCGACGACAGCCTTTCTCGAATCACACGTCGAACTGCCAGAATTTCACGACAATTCCGGCATTGCTCGAGATGCCGGATCACACTGTGATTTGTCTCAACGAGTAACTCTCCATTGAGGTAAGAATCGATAATGTCGCTTAACTCCCTGCAATTCATCTTTGACCCGCCTCCTGACACTCCGCGGGGAAAATACCATATTGACGGGCAATTGACGCAAGCTCCAGCCGAAACAGTTTCCGTCCTCGATGCAGCCGCGACATCACTGTCCCTATCGGCACCCTCATCATTTCGGCTATTTCTTTGTATGAGAATTCTTCAACGTCCGCCAATAATACGATCTCCCTGAACTTTTCGGGTACTTGTTTGATTGCGGTAAGGATCTCTTCATCGGTTAGATGCTGGTGGATCGACGGTTCAAAAGCGATCGTCTCGGCTATTAGCTCCTCTTTATCCTCGACCAACCTCAGCCTTCCAAGCTTTCGCAGCCGTTTTCCGTTCACGTGGTACATGATCTTGGTCATCCACGCCCGAATGTTCGTGCCCCGCTCATAGCGGTGAAAGGACTTTAATGCCTGAGACAATGTTTCCTGAAGGAGGTCCTCAGCCTCGGCGCGGTCCCGGACAAGCCAAACAGCGATACGAAATAAGTCAGGCAGGTGCGGAAACGCCTCCTGCTCAAAATACTTCCATCGATTTTCTTTTTCCGATCTTCCAAGGCCAAACATCTATCATTCGCTACAACCTCTGTTAATGCCGGA
>CAYTDJ010000077.1:0-8926 GCA_964436265.1 uncultured Chloracidobacterium sp.
AACCAAACAAGATCATCTTTTCGATGGTCAAAGTATCAAAGTTTTACGACAAGAAACCAGTCCTCAAAGACATATATCTATCGTTCTTTTACGGGGCCAAGATCGGCGTTCTCGGCCTGAACGGCGCGGGAAAATCAAGCCTGCTGCGCATTATTGCCGGGACCGATAAGGACTTCAACGGCGAGGTCGTTTTCTCAAAAGGCTACTCTGTCGGTTACCTCGAGCAGGAACCGAAGCTCGACGAATCAAAGACAGTTCAACAGATCGTCGAAGAAGCGGTTCAATCGACCGTCGATCTCCTTAAAGAATTTGAAGAGATAAACGCAAAGTTTGCCGAGCCGATGGATGACGACGCGATGAACGCGCTGATCGAACGCCAGGGCGAGGTTCAGGAAAAGCTGGACGCGGCGGACGCGTGGGACCTTGATTCACGGCTTGAAATGGCGATGGACGCACTTAGATGTCCGCCTGCTGATACGCCGATCAAGAATCTATCAGGAGGCGAAAAACGCCGCGTCGCGCTCTGCCGCTTGCTGCTGCAGAAACCCGACATTCTACTTCTGGACGAGCCCACTAACCACCTCGACGCTGAGACGGTCGGCTGGCTCGAACAGCATCTGCAGAAGTACGAGGGCACGATCATCGCGGTCACGCACGACCGCTATTTCCTTGACAATATCGCAGGCTGGATACTCGAACTCGATCGCGGTGAAGGTATTCCGTATCAAGGAAATTATTCGTCCTGGCTCGAGCAGAAACAGGCACGCCTTGCACAGGAGCAAAAGACCGAGGACAAACGCCAAAAGACCCTTCAGCGCGAACTTGAGTGGATCCGTATGTCGCCGAAAGGCCGTCACGCAAAAGGCAAAGCTCGTATTAACGATTACGAAAAGCTGCTTGCGACCGAATCTGAGAAACGTAGCGAAGACCTTGAAATTTTTATTCCGCCGGGCGATCGCCTCGGCGATACGGTGATCGAGGCACACGGCGTTTCTAAGGCATACGGCGACAAGCTGCTTTTCGAGAACCTCGACTTCTCGCTTCCTCCCGGCGGCATCGTCGGCGTCATCGGGCCGAACGGCGCGGGTAAAACAACACTCTTTCGGTTGATAACCGGACAGGAAACGGCCGATTCGGGCACCTTTAAGGTCGGCCCTACTGTGAAACTCGGTTATGTCGATCAGTCTCGCGACAGTCTGAATAATGACAAAACCGTATGGGATGAAATAAGCGATGGCCTTGATGTGATCCAACTTGGCAAACGCGAAGTGAACTCTCGTGCTTATGTTTCACGGTTCAATTTTTCAGGAAGCGATCAGCAAAAACGCGTCGGCCAGCTTTCGGGCGGCGAGCGAAATCGTGTTCATCTCGCTAAGATGCTAAAATCCGGGGCTAACGTAATTCTCCTCGACGAGCCCACAAACGACCTCGATGTGAATACGATGCGTGCGCTCGAAGAGGCCCTCGAAAACTTTGCCGGCTGTGCAGTCGTAATATCTCACGACCGCTGGTTTCTTGATCGTATCGCGACCCACATACTCGCGTTCGAGGGCGACAGCCACGTCGAATATTTTGACGGCAATTTCAGCGAATACGAGGAAGATAAAAAACGCCGCCTTGGCGTAGATGCGGACCAACCCCATCGCATCAAATATAGAAGTTTGACTCGGGCGTAGGACAGACTTTCCAGTCTGTCCCGCTGAGACCCGGAAGCCGCTTCCCGTCGAATTATTATCGGCTTCCCCGACGGGCTGGAAGGCCTTTCGTACGATGAGTGACAAGATGGCCATCCTCACAAAAGATATAGCTCTGAAATTCGCTATTGCGGGTCTTTTGTCTCTTGCGGCATGCGGGACGGAAAGGACTGAGGAGACAGTAACTGCTCCGCAGCCGACCGAACCTATAAACACAAGTTCTTACCAGCCTGAACCTGAACCGTCGCCCAAGATCCCAAACCTTCAGGCAGAACTTCTCGATGACCGAGGTAAGACCACGCATTCACCGCTGTTTGTGGTCGATTTCAAGAATTTCACTTATCCGCTTCCGCGTGGTTGGCAACACCCGGATGGCGACGAGATCACGCTAAAGGATGGAAAGCTCGAACCTCATTTCAAGGACATTGAAGAGGACATGAGCCCCGAAGAAAAAGCCGCTCGAAAAGCCGAACGCCGCATCGGCATGTCATACGTAACCACCAGGTATTTCGACGTTGACGGCGACGATATAGACGAAGCTGCGGTCATCGTTAAGATAGAGACCGGCGGTACCGCGATTCCCCAACTCGTTTACATCTACTCATGGAAAAACGACAAACCTGAATTGATCTGGAACTTCCGTACCGGCGATCGTGCCGACGGCGGCCTGAAGGACATTCGAGTGGAGAATGGCGAAATCGTCGTAGAACTTTACGGTCAGGACCGCTTCCTTCTTGGCCAATACGAAACAAGTAAGATCACCGGCGACGAAGAACAGATCTGCTGCCCGACGCACTATACTCGTTCCTTTTATAAATGGAACGGCAGATCGTTTCAGATGCAGCGAAAGCGCTTGACCTACTCATTCGCCGATCCTTCGGCAAAGCCTCTCGAAAACTACGGCGATGTCGTAAATAAGAAAGCCTCATCAGGAAAGTGACGAAAATCACAATCCCATCATATTCGCTCCGCTAAACTTCCGATGTACGATTCATTAGATTCGCTTGCGGGTCGTCCGGCAAATGCGCCGGTTTGCTGCTGAGGCCGATCAAGGTCTCACGACGGCGGATCCAGCGGCGGGTCCATTCGGAGGACGCTCAATGGAGGCAAATACCCTCGATCGAATACAGTTCGCATTTACCATCACCTATCATTACATCTTTCCGCAGCTGACGATGGGCCTCGCGCCGCTGATCGTCATTTTCAAAACGCTCGCTATCAAGAAAAACGACGAACGCTGGAACGAGGTCGCGCGTTTTTGGGGCAAGATACTCGGGATCACTTTCCTTTTCGGCGTCGTTACCGGAATTCCGATGGAGTTTCAGTTCGGCACGAACTGGGCGGTTTTTTCAAAATACGCCGGCGGCGTCATAGGCCAAACGCTCGCGATGGAGGGAACCTTTGCGTTCTTTCTCGAATCGTCGTTCATCGGCCTTTTCCTTTTCGGTGAAGAGCGTCTCGGGCAAAAACTCCACTGGCTGTCCGCGTTCCTGCTCTTCGTCGGAACATGGCTGTCGGGCTGGTTCATAATCGCGACAAATGCTTGGATGCAGCACCCGATCGGCTACGAGGTCGCGGCGGACGGCAGTGTTCACCTGACCAGCTTTTGGTCGCTCGTACTAAATCCATGGGCGATCTATCAGTACATGCACAACATGGGCGGAGCTTTCGTCACGGGCAGCTTTGCCGTCGCGGCACTCGGAGCGTTCTATGTTCTCTCCAAACGCCAGGTCGAATATGGCAAGCTGTTCCTCAAAGCGGGCGTGATCGCCGGGTGTATTTCCAGCATCTGGATGCTCTTTCCGTCGGGCGATCTGCAGGGAAGAATGGTCGCCAAGCATCAGCCTGTGACGCTCGCGGCAATGGAGGGATTGTTCCACAGCGAGGAGGGCGCGGGCATCGCGATCATCGGCCAGCCTGACATGGAAAAGAAGCGGCTCGATAACGCGATCATCATCCCGAACGCTCTCAGCTTTATTACCTATCAGCGTTGGGATGCACACGTGCGCGGCCTAGACGCCTTTCCCGAGGACCAGCATCCCGATAACATCCCGCTGCTTTACTACAGCTTCCACATAATGGTCGGCCTCGGTACGATCTTCATCGCTATCATGATCGTCGCGGCATTTTGGCTCTGGCGCGGACGGCTTTACGATTCCAACTGGCTGCTCTGGATCCTCATGCTGCTCTTCCCGTTTCCTTTCATTGCCAACACAGTTGGGTGGATGGTCGCCGAGCTCGGCCGACAGCCGTGGCTCGTTTACGGCCTGTTTCGCACCGAACACGGCGCTTCGCACATGGTCTCATCGGGCAATGTGATGTTCACGCTGCTCGGATTTTTCGGCATGTACACCGTTCTTACGCTGCTTTACATCTTCCTGATGCTTCGGCGTATCGAACACGGAGCCGACGAACTCGGCACTTCAACACAGCAGGAGAGCTACTAATAGGAGGGCAATATGGAATTGACATGGTTCATGATCGTCGCTTTTATGCTCGTCTGCTACGTCATCCTCGATGGCTTTGATATCGGTGCGGGCATCGTTCATTACTTCGTCGGCCGCAACGATGCCGAACGTGCGGCAGTGATCCGATCGATCGGCCCTGTTTGGGACGGTAACGAGGTCTGGCTGCTGGCCACCGGCGGCACGTTGTATTTTGCGTTTCCGGCACTTTATGCCGCGGGCTTCAGCGGGTTTTATCTCCCGCTGATAATGGTTCTCTGGCTGCTCATTATGCGTGCCGCAGGGATCGAACTTCGACACCAGCTCGAACACAATCATATGTGGACGGCGTTCTGGGATTTCGTTTTCGCTCTTGCAAGCATTCTGCTTGCGATATTTTTCGGTGCGGCTCTTGGCAACGTCATCCGCGGTGTTCCGCTCAACGCCGAAGGCTACTTCTTCGAACCGCTCTTTACACATTGGGGGACGACCGGCGAAACAGGCATTCTTGATTGGTTTACGGTGCTTTCCGGTGTCGTCGCTTTTGTCGCACTTGCGGTTCACGGTGCAAACTACCTTGCTCTAAAGACCGAAGGTGAAATGAACGAGCGTTCCCGTCTGGTCGTGAAATACGGCTGGTTCGCACTCGTTGCTGTTACCATTGCAAGCCTTGCGGCCGTGATGTACGTTCGCCCGACGCTGCTCGACAATTACTACGCACTTCCGATCGGCTGGCTTATTCCGATCGCCGTGGCGGCATCGCTCGCAGCTATCTTCTATTTTAACGGCAAAGGGAATGACAAGGCGGCGTTCCTTTCTTCGTCCGTCTATCTCGCGATGATGCTCGGCGGAGCCGTCTTCGGGCTATATCCGAACGTTTTGCCCGCGCTCGATCCGGCAAACAGCCTGACTGTGCATAACGCAAAGGCCGGCGAGTACGGACTTAGCGTTGCTCTCATCTGGTGGCCGATAGGCATCATCATCGCCCTTTGCTATTACCGATTCCTCTTCAAGACCTTCAAGGGAAAGGTCGTCGTCGGCGAGGAACACTAGGACAATAGGAAGAAACCCGACCGGTAGCGAGAGTGCTCCTGAATTTCAGGTAACGCACACTCCGTACCGGTCGTGTTTCTGCCCTTTGCTTTATAGTATAAAGTACTTGACAGCCCAAATAACTTGGCATATAGTTCCAATCGATGGGAAACACTATTCCGCTCCGAAAAGACCGGCCCGAACAGGACGAGCCCGTTAACATCGGCGACCGCGCGATCGACAACGTCAAGTTCATCCGCGAGATGATGGAGCGGTCCGCTTCGTTCACTGCCGTGCCGGGATACGGCGGCATTTTGATGGGCATTACCGCCGTTGTCGCCGCGTACATCGCTAACACGCAAATTTATCTTCGCGACTCATTGATGACGTGGCTCATCGAGGCATTCCTGGCGTTTGCGATCGGGTTCCTGGCGATGTGGCAAAAATCGAAGATCGCCGGACAATCGCTGTTTTCGACACCGGCCCGAAAGTTTGCCTATGGTTTCATCCCGCCGTTAGTCGTTGGCGTTGTTATCGTGCTAGGGCTTTGGCGTTATGAGTACTACTACGTAATGGCTCCTGTTTGCATGCTCTGTTACGGTGCGGCGGTCGCATGCGGCGGAGCATTTTCAGCGCGTGTCGTACCGGTTATGGGCTGGTGCTTCATCGTGCTTGGTGCGATCGCGTTCTTGCTACCGACCAATTTCGGCAACTTGATGATGGGCGCAAGCTTCGGCCTGCTGCACATCATCTTCGGTGCGATCATCGCCCGACGATATGGCGGATGAATGTGTCCGTAGCCCGCACGTTAGTAGGGCAAATCTCAGTGGATAGTTGAAAGTGGATAGTGGAAAGTGATGAGCCGGGCGGTGACGCAACCATCAGGGAGCGTGGCGACGAGACAGTCAACAATATAGAGGTATGAGATCGGAAAATATCAGACTAACAGGCATCGTGGCGACCGTTGGCGTTCTGCTCTTTATCCCTTTTATCGCGATGCGATTTACCGGCGAAGTGAATTGGAATTTGTTCGACTTTCTTGTCGCAGGAGCATTGCTGCTCGGCACCGGTCTCGCGATCGAGTTCGTATTGCGAAAGGTCAGGAGCTTCCGAAATAGATTAGCGATTTGTGCAGCTATCCTGCTTGCGCTCTTCATCATTTGGGCAGAGTTAGCTGTCGGCCTCATAGGAACACCTCTCGCCGGAAGCTAGACAGTGTCAGTAGCCCGCACGGTAGTAAGGGCTCAACGTAAACATTCGAGTAATTGATCGAAAGATGAAACGCGATTACATAGATTTTCAGGACCGAAGCGTCGCTCTCGCGTACCTGATCACGTTCCGGTGTTATGGCACCTGGCTTCACGGTGACGACCGAGGCAGCGTCGACCGGCGGTATTTCAATCGATTTGGTTCACCAAAGATCGAGCCGGACTCTGAAAAGGTTGAACGCCGCGAACGTCTGCTTAGATCGCAGCCGTTCGTACTGGGGCAGCGTGAACGCGGGGTGGTAGAAGGAGCGATCAAGGAAACCTGCAGCTTGAGGAATTACTTGCTTCACGCCCTGAGTATCCGGACGAATCACGCTCATGTCGTGGTCGGTAACTCCGGAACGCCAGAGCGGATGATGGATGCTTTTAAGGCCAATGCGACGCGTGCTCTTCGAACTGCCGGTCTCCTCGGCGAGGACGATAAAGCGTGGTCGCGACATGGCAGCACGAGATATCTGTGGACCGAATCAGACGTTACCAATGCGATAGATTACGTTCTTTATTCGCAGGGTGATGAATTGATCGGTTAGGGATAAGGCGACCGCGGTCGGCACGAGCCCTTACTACCGTGCGGGCTACTGACACATTGACGGCATGAATAAACATGGCTAAGAACCTCGCGATAAAGAAGAACA
This sequence comes from uncultured Chloracidobacterium sp., assembly GCA_964436265.1. GTDB lineage: Bacteria > Acidobacteriota > Blastocatellia > Pyrinomonadales > Pyrinomonadaceae > OLB17. Next base: position 7,074 of record CAYTDJ010000077.1, read on the forward strand.
GCAATGCTCCCGAGCCTCTAAAGGTCGCCTCGGCCGCCGAACGTGTTTCCGGCGAGCTCGACAAGGTGATCCACGAGCGAATGCGGCTCGGCATTATCAGCGCTCTTGCCGCAAACGAGAAGCTCAGCTTTTCTGACCTGAAAAATCTGCTCAAAACGACCGACGGCAACATCAGCGTCCACGCACGTAAGCTCGAAGACGCCGGCTACATCTCGATGAAGAAATCGTTTGCCGGACGCACACCGCTGACCGAATACGCGATAACAAAAGCCGGCCGAAAGGCTCTGGAAAGATATCTTGATCACATGGAAGCGCTTATTAAGGCGATGAAAGGCGACGGAACGCGGACGCCTTCGTCGGCAACATGATCTCTCGAACCAAGATCGTGAAGAGTATTGACGTTACAATCATCGGTGCCGGCCTCGCAGGCCTTCAATGCGCTCGCGATCTAAGCTCGAAAGGCATCAGAGTTCTGCTCGTCGACCGCAAAGCGGACATCACAAAAGGCGTGCATACGACCGGTATCTTTGTCCGCAAGACATTTGAAGACTTCGAGTTTCCTCCCGGAACGCTTGGCCGTCCGATCAGAAATGTCGAGCTGTATTCGCCGAGGCTTCGATCGATAGGGCTTGAGAGCGACAAGGACGAGTTTCGCATCGGCCGCATGGGTCCGCTGTACGCAAGCCTTCTCAATGAGTGCATCGCTTCAGGCGTTGAATTCTCACCTGAAACCCGCTTTGTTAGTGTCAGTAGCCCGCACGTGTCAGTAGCCCGCACGTCAGTAAGGGCTCATCATGGCCCCCGCAGTCCGCACGTAAGGAGCGGCTCAACCGTCATCCTGGAAAAAAACGGCTCGCAGTTCAGCGTAAACACCAAAGTCATCGTCGGCGCCGACGGTGCAAACTCAGCGGTCGCACGGTCGCTCGGATTGGACCAGAATCGAGAAATGATCGTCGGTTATGAAGAGGTCTATCAACGCAAGATCCCGCATGCCGAACCCGTCCTCCATTGCTTTCTCGACGCCGAACTTGCGCCGGGATATCTCGCATGGGTCGCCGATGACGGTGTGGAGATCCACATTGGGGTCGGCGGGTATTCCTCTGGATTCAAGCCAAGAGAAGCGTTAGAAACATTTAAGAAAAAGATCGCGCAAAAATTCGACCTTAATGAAATGTCGTTTGCCGAATCTCGCGGCGGGCGTATCCCGGTTGGCGGGATCTTAAGGCGGATCTCGAACGAAAACGGATTGCTCATCGGCGACGCGGCCGGTGCCGTTTCTCCGTTAACCGCAGGCGGGCTAGATCCGTGCATGCGGCTTTCGACATACGCGGCAGACGTGATAACGGAACGCATCAGAACTGCAGATCCTTTCGTCCTGCTCGCCTATTCGGGCAAGGCATTTCGTGCCCGTTTCATTTCGCGGCTATGGATGCGGCGGGCGATATCCTTCGCAAGGAGCCAAACGCTTTTGGAACTCGGCTGCCGTTTTCTTCGTGGAAAGCTCGGCGCCAAATTCGCGAAACATATTTTCTTTGGACGCGGTTCATTTCCGGACGTCCGCTATTATTCCACTTCAAGTGAGATCGGGGTGTTAGATCGATGAAAGAACGAACAAAGACCGGACTAGAGATACTTCAGGCGGCGGCGTTGATCGGTATTCTTGGCAATTTGCTTTTGAGGCATACGCCGTGGGGCTTGAACGCCTTTCTTTTTGTCACGCTTTTTGTTTCGGCACTTGTCTTGCTGATGCGGCGGCACAAACCGGAACTTATGACAATGACAAACCTCTCTCTTGCGGGTGCGATGATCTTTTTTGCGTCGATGTTCCTTATTTCCGACGCTGAAGAACTGCT
>CAYTDJ010000078.1:0-8909 GCA_964436265.1 uncultured Chloracidobacterium sp.
TGAAGCGGAGATCTCTAAACTGGATACGGACCTGATCCTACAGGAATTTGCCTCCGGCCCCGAAGTCAGCATTTTCTATTACCGATTCCCGACTCGACCTAATGGAACCATATTTTCGATCACCGAAAAGCGGTTTCCCGAAGTGGTCGGCGATGGCGTTTCGACATTGGAGCAATTGATCCTTAACGATCCGCGTGCGGTGTGCATGGCCGAAAAGTATTTTGAGCGGAATGAGGCTGATCTTTATCGAGTACCGGAAAAAGGGGAAAGCGTCCGTCTTGTGGATATCGGAACTCATTCACGCGGTGCAATATTCGTTGACGGGGATCGGTTTAAGACCAAAGCCCTTGAGAATAAGATCGACGAGATCTGCCGGGGCTTTGATGGTTTCTATTTCGGCAGATTCGATATTCGCGTGTCGTCATTTGAGGATCTGATGAGGGGAAAGAACTTCAAGATCATCGAGCTGAACGGCGTAACGAGCGAATCAACGAACATCTACGACCCGAAATATTCACTCCTCGACGCGTACCGTATCTTGTTCCGACAGTGGCGGCTCGCCTACGAGATCGGTGTGGAGAACCTTGCGCTCGGAGCAAAGGCCACCGGGAAGGCTGAGCTGATCAGACTCGCCTTCGGCTAACGTAAGAATCCCATTGTGTTAAGTGGCTGATCGACGACTCGATCAAGAATTAAGGCGATGGCGTGGCCTGAAATATCTTCATAAACGTAGTCTCCCAGACTTCTTACCTACTTAAGAACACCGCGAGTCAGTGACGGTGAATTCTCACTCGGGGCTGCGCGTTCACTGCTCAACGGTTGGACATATTGGCAAATGGTTTGAGAAAATATCGAGATATCTAATAACTCGATAACTCAACTTAATGATCGCTGAAAATCTGATCGGCTTCGAAAACATTCCGCAGACGATACCGCACTTTTGTATCGAGTCGTTTCGCCGCAACAATAAACGTGACGCTCTTGCCTACAAGATAGGTGATGTCTGGAACTACATTTCAGGCACTGACGTCGTGGAGAAGATCCGTCGTATCGCAATTGGACTGTCGCAGATGGGCGTAAAGGCAGGTGACCGGATCGCGATCATTTCTGAAAACCGGCCCGAATGGTCTCTTACAGATCTAGCGATATTGTCGCTGCGGGCAGTAAACGTTCCGATATACACCACACAGGCAGTCGACCAGATCCGCTACATACTCGAAGACTCAGGGGCGAAGATGCTCTTTGTTTCTGGCAAGAAATTGCTGAAGCACGCCGAACAGGCGATCCAAAGTGTTGAGAGGATCGAGAAGCTCGTCTTTTTTGATTCAGACTCAAAACCGGAAGGTGATAACCGATCCGTGACTCTTACCGAGGTCGAACAGCTAGGCGAAGCTGCCGGAGACAGCATAGACTTCGAACAATTACTCTCCGAGGTCGAGGCAGACGATCTGGCGACCATCATTTACACGTCAGGCACTACCGGCGAACCGAAAGGTGTGATGCTTACGCACGAGAATTTTGTCTCGAATGTTGTTTCTATTTCCAGGGGTCTCCCCATCAAGTCAAGCGACCGTTCACTGGCGGTATTGCCCTTGTCGCATATTTTTGAGAGGACCGTCTTCTATGTGCTCTGCTCAAACGGAGTGTCGATCCATTATTGCTCATCGTTTGATCAGCTAGCGTCGCATCTTCAGGAAGTAAAGCCGACAATCATGACGGCGGTGCCCCGCCTGTTCGAACAGGTCTATCACAAGATCGTTAAGAAAGGGAAGTCGGCCGGTGGATATAAGACAAAGCTTTTCGATTGGGCATTAAAGGTCGGCCAGGAATATTGGACGGCGAAAGACATGCACGAATCGGTCTCGCCGATTCTCTCCGCAAAACAGGCTCTCGCAAGCCGTCTGGTCTTTTCTAAATGGCGCGACGGCGTCGGCGGCAGCCTTCGATTCTTTGTTTCAGGAGGTGCTCCTCTCTCGAAGAAACTCTCATACGCATTTTGGGCGGCCGGTATTCCCATCCTTCAGGGCTACGGTATGACCGAAGCGTGCATCGTGTGCGCCAACCGGCCCGAGGATAACAAGGTCGGTTCGATCGGCACGCCTTTTGAGGGCATCGAAATGAAGATCGGCGCCCAGGACGAAATTCTGATCCGCGGGGCAAACGTGATGCAGGGCTATTACAACAAGCCCGAGGAGACGTCAAAGGCCCTCGATAAGGACGGGTTTTATCATACCGGCGACGTAGGTTACCAGGACAAAGACGGCCATTTCTACGTTACGGACCGACTCAAAGACCTCTTTAAGCTCTCGAACGGCAAGTATGTTGCCCCGCTTCAGGTCGAGAGCCTCTTGAAGCAAAGTCCGCTGATCTCTCAGCCGGTCGTGGTCGGATCGGGTCGAAAGCAGGTTGGGGCTTTAATTGTGCCGGATTGGGACACACTAAAGGAAACTCTGAAGGAAGAAGGCATTGACGCGGAAGGTACCAGAGAAGAACTGTGTGAAAACCCGATGGTGGTAAAGCGCGTCCAAAAAGATGCCGTCGAATTGACCCGCGAATTAAATGACTATGAGCGTGTGAAACGGGTATATCTTCTGCCTCGCGAGTTCTCGATCGATAAAGGTGAAATGACCCCGACGCTCAAGATCAAACGCGGGGTCATAGATGAGAAATATGAAGAGGCGATCGACGAGATCTGCGGAAACTAAGATGTTACCTGTGTCGTCCTGAAGGTTTCTCGATATCGCCCATGATCTTCGCGATCGTTGTCGATCCGCTCTTTTTGTTCAGGATCGCTTCTGCAAGTTCGTAAAGTGGAGCAGGCATATTTGCAGATTCTGAGGCGTCTTCTGCCTCTTCAGACTGGGGGTAATGCTCATAGAAGTCCACCTCTGCACTGCAAAACTCGCAAACAGAAAGGTGTCGGCTGATCTTTCTGCCATCATCGCTTTCAAGGCTGCCGAGTTGGTATGCAAGCAATTCTTGCGACGCAGGACATTCTTCCCGCTTTCGAAACGTAGCCATTACCTTTTTCTCTTATCTCCGAGTATAGCGCCGAAACACCAAAAACCGGCAAAACTTGCTCGCATCGTTGATCTAGTGTTCCAAGTGAAATAAATCCGTAATTGACCCGGTCTTCCAAAACGAGGATCAATTTTTCGGAGTTGTACTTTCAGGGGGCTCATCTATCGGCTATTGCTGTCCAAAAGTACCTGTATTTTGTTATAGTTATGCACCCAATCGGTCTAATTGACCGATTCGAAAAAAGTATTGCCCAAATCGAAAAACACTGTTAGTATCATCAATGCAGGAGGTGGAAGATAGCTTTCCCGGCCTGCCCAATTCGAAAGACCACGCGCGGCTTTTGAATTATCAGAGAAACCTCTACCTTTTTAATTCGACAATTCAGCAGTTCGTACGATCCTTACAAGGGTAAAGGTAGAACACGCGCAATTACTCCAGATCCCGATCCAGGTTGAGACTTCATTCCGGGATCGTCAAAACTAAGATCCCCAAAACGCCTATCCCCAAGTCCTCTATGAACCAGGTTAACCAGCAGGAACGTCTCCCGCGATCCATGCCAACCCGTCAATTAAAGGTCGGAAAATGGAACGAGAGCCTAAGAGCTTCTGACGTTAATCAGATCTGGCTCGAATTGCATCGAATAGTTTCTTCTCATCCGCTGGTAAGGGCATCGAAACGCGCAGGTTTTCTTGTTGAGGAAGGAAAGCACAACGCTTACACCGACCTAACGCAGGAGTTATTCGTCGCACTGCTTAGTAAGGAACGCTTTCAACACTACCTCGATACGGGAATGACGGACGCCGAGGTCGAGGCCGAGATCAGCCAGATCGAGCTGACCAACATGCTGACGGCCGAGCTCAGGAAACGTTATCCTGAGTCATATCGCCTTGCCCGCCGTATTTCGACCCTCATTCAGACCAGCAGCAATTTCAAGAGGTTTGATAATGTCGGCCACCCTGAAATTCATCGCCGCTTGGCCGATCGTCTGTACGGCCTGGCTGATTGGCGCGAAGACAAGATGCGAAGAGACGTCGCCGAGATGGACGAGCGGGTAAAATCAGTTTCCTTTTTGCACCGTGATACGCGAATGGTCGGTTGCACCGGTGACGCACAGATAGTCATCAGCAATGTCGAACTGGAGAAGCTCATAATTCGCGTTTTCAAAGCGGTAGATTCGCCGGTAGATGTTCGGAGTCTGCGTTCATTCGTAATGTCTCGGCTGCCGATAATGGATATTCACCTTGTGCCGGTTGGCGGTTCAGGCGACAGTGATGACGAAGAGCGGGTGCATTTTGAGATACCGGATCACCGGGAAACACCGGAAGAGGACTTTCTGCGTCACGAAGCCGAAGATGCTGCCGCTGGGTCGGTCGATCGATTCATGAACAGCCTTAATAAGTCAGTTCGCGGAAAAGCCAAACAGTTCGACCGAATGGTGAGTGTTTTGTGGCACTGCTATTTGGTCTCTGAAGGCGGTACGCAACTCGAGGTCGCGGAAATGCTGGGTGTTTCAGATTCGCTCATATCCGATTATCGCAAGCGAATCGAAACAAACCTGCAGGCATTATCATTCGAAGGTGTGAACGAAGCGAGGCAATTCGAAAAAGCATTAAAGAAAAGGATACGAGAGATGATAACGGTACAAAAGGAAAGCGTTACTGTGTAGCTGCTACTGCAAACATCATTAGAAAAAGCCGGCGTTTGACCGGCTTTTTAATTGTCTGCACCGATCTTGGACATCATCTCATCAAACCTTGGGTCATCCCGGAGAGAATCAAGGCTGCGGTCTTTAAGGAAATGCGGTTTGTTCTCGTTTCCAAGCTTTATCGCACGGCCCAGCCATTTGAACGCAAGCTCCTTCTCACCAAGCAAGGCAAATGTCGACGCCACCCAATATGCCATGTCATGATCGGAGCGCGACAGGCTTAAGGCATCGTCAGTGAGCTGTGCTTTTGCGTCTTCGCTCCGGCCTGCACCAGCTAAATAGACCGCATAAAGTGGCCTGATGCCATCCATTTCCGGATGCTCGTCGAGGATCTGGCCCATAAGGTCGATGGCCATCTGGGTGTCACCGCGATAGTAATAGACCGCCGACCGAAAGATCTTAAGCATCGGGTGATCGGGCTCGGCCTTTTCGCCGCGAACGATGTATTCAAGCGCTTTGTCATATTCGCGCTTGTAGATGAACAATCGGGCACTGTTATAGGCCGAAACGGCGCGAGCAGCCGGGTCTAGCCGCGAAAGCTTTTCATAGGCTCTGAGAGCTTCATCGTATTCTCCATCGAGCCTGTGGATCACGCCCTTGACGAAATACAGAGGAGCTTCATTCGGGAATTGTTTCGTCAGCAGGTCCATCTCGGCTCGAGCCTTTTTCTTTTCGCCTCGAGCGAGATAAACCATCACCATTAGCACGCGGGCCTCGACTACGTTTGGATCGTAAAAGAACGCTTTGCTGAATGCCGTTTCGGCGTACGTATAATCTTCCGGTTCGCCCAATCCTTTGAACATCCGGTTTGCATAACACGCACCGAGACCGCTATAGGCAAGTGCGAATTGAGGATCCAATTCGATGGCATGTTTGAAGTTCTGGATGGCCGCGTTGCAGTCGTCTGCCGACATCGAACGGAAAATAAATCTTCCGAAATTATCGCGGCCGCGTAGGTATTCTTCCCACGCCTCGTGATTTTCGGTCATGCGACGGCCAAGCTTTTCCGCTTCCTTGTCCGAAAGTTCGAGCCGCAGTCCTTCCAGGATCCGCTGTGCGATCCCGTCTTGGATCGTGAGAATATCGTTGCCTTCGGCATCGATACGATCGCTCCAGAGTATCTCCCCGCTTGCAACGTCAAGCAATTGCGCGGTCACGCGAATCTTATCTCCGCCGCGAAGAAATCCCGCCGACAGCACGGCTTGGACACGAAGTTCGTTACCCGCGTCTCGAGGGTCAATGTCAGACCCCTGATATTTGGCGATCACTGAACTCGGGCGAACCACAAGTGAGCGAAGCTGGGCAAGCTCCGTTATGACGGCGTCGGCCAGTGCGAACTCATAAAAGTTAGAAGCCGGGTCATTGCCGAGATTCTTGAAAGGCAAAATAGCGACGCTTTTCTTTTCCGGGCCAGTCGAGGTAATGCTCAGGTCGGGAATTGAGGACGGCGGATTAGAGACCGACGGCCAACTTTTTGACGAAGTGGTCTCAGGCGTCGATTTGCCAGTGAACCAGTTCAATGCCCGCTTAAAGACGCCGCCGTCTGCATGTGCCGGGGCGAAGGTATCGCCTTGCATGAGTGGAGCACCCGCGACCTCGGTCAAGACGCTTCGAAGGTCGTCGCGCATTTGCGATATCTTTTGGTAACGATTTCGCGGCTCCTTCTGCAAAGCTTTGTCCACAATGGCTTGCAGCTGCGGCGGAATCGGGTCTTTACGCATTTCCGAGAGTGGTTTCGGCGTTCCATAAAGTACCTGGTGGCGGACATCGACAACGGTCTTGCCCTGGAATGCCCAAATTCCCGTCAGCATTTCGTACAGTAAAACACCGGTCGAAAAAATGTCCGAACGCTCGTCGGCTCGTTCGCCTTTGGCCTGTTCGGGAGCGGCATATGTTGCCGTACCATAAGGTATCCCGAGCTCAGTTATTTCGGTTCGGTCGTGTCCCTTATTTTGGTCCGCGTGGTCATCCTCAAGAAGTTTAGCCAGTCCGAAATCAAGTATTTTGACCTGGCCGCTTTCCGTGACCATGATGTTTCCGGCCTTTATGTCGCGGTGAATAATGTTTTTCGAGTGAGCGTAGGCGAGAGCATCTGAGACCTGGATCCCAATTGAAAGTGCACTTCTCAATTCCAACGGACGGCCATTTACGAGTTGGCGGACGTTCTTTCCGTCAACCCATTGCATCGCAATGTAGTAGATCCCGTTGGCATCATGGAAATCGTAGATCGTGCAAATGTTGGGATGATCAAGCTGAGAACACAACTGCGCCTCACGTTCGAAACGCTTAAAGTTTGCGGTCTTCATCGTCAGTTCCGGCGGAAGGACCTTGACGACTGCGGTCCGGTTCAGTTTGGTATCCAGGGCCTTATAAACGGTACCCTGACCACCCGAGCCGATCTTCTCAAGTATTTTGTATTGATTGATCTGCGAACCGATCATATTGAGTGCGGAATGTAAACCATCTTATGCAGTGTAATGGAACCGCATAACCGGTCGCTCCGATCTCGAGACTAGATACCAATTATAAAGCAGATTGGGAATTCCGCAATCTGCCTTGATCGTTCTGAACTAAATAGCCGGCCAACTGCCGGCTAATCCGGGCGGATCGTTCAGCCGCGGGGCGGATCGCCCCACCCCGAACCTTTCCAAACACCATTTTCTACGATCGCCGGAACAGTGAGATCGCCGCCCGTGATCTCAAGCATTTCCTTTCGGCGGGCCTTGTCGGTCTGCGCATCGTATTCAATGAATGAGATGCCATTAGCGTTAAAATGGTCACGCGCTTTTTGACAATACGGACAATCGGGTTTTACGTACATTACGACCGACATATTTTACGCCTCTGGTATCTAATTCTAACCTTTCAAGATCTGAAAGCAAGAGGGGCGATGTTCACCACTTTGCGCCTTTGTTCAAAATCTAGTTTCATATCTAAAGGCATTACAAATGGAACTTCACCCCGAAATGTTCGAGCCTTACGAACGCCTTGTTGAGATCATGATCTGCGGCGAACAGAAACTCGTCCCTGAAAACAACTCCATCCTCCGCTGTCTTCAGTATCTGGACGTGGAACGCATCTCGAATGCCGATCTCTGCTGGAACGGCGAATGCCTCGATTGTCAGGTCACGGTACAGAATGGAGACAAGGAAAAGTCCGTGATCGCGTGCCGCACCAAGGTATCGGAGGGTATGGTGATCACCGGCCTGAGCCCTGCTTTGCAGTAGTCATGCATTTGATCAGTGGTTCACTCGCCGGGAAATCCGCGCAGATATTCTGATATCTGGTCCCGCACCCTGCGAAACGCGGCCGCCCGGTCATCATATGTGCCCGAGGCGGAAGCGGGGTCTTCGAAAGTACGGTGAATGCGTTTTGCCGAACCAGGAAAATACGGGCACTGCTCTTTGGCGTTGTCGCAGACCGTGATGATGTAATCGAATTCCTGACCGGCGAAAATATCGGCCGACTTCGATGTGTGGCCCGAAATATCGATCCCGATCTCTTTCATCACGTCGATCGCTTCCGGCCTGACGATGCTCGGATCGACGCCTGCACTATGAACTTCGAATTTATCGCTATGAAGTTCACGTAATAAGCCTTCCGCCATCTGACTTCGAGCTGAATTCCCGGTGCAGAGGATCAAGACGCGTTCCTTATCACTCATATTTCTTGTGTGCTAAATCCTTTTCTAAACTTAAGTGCCACGCGAACCAGCAAGATCAGCACCGGCACCTCGATCAGCGGCCCGATGACCGCAGCAAACGCCACGCCTGAATTTATGCCGAAAACGGCTATCGCGACCGCGATCCCAAGTTCGAAATTATTCCCGGCGGCCGTGAATGCGAGCGACGTGCTCTTTGCGTAATCTGCGCCGGCTTTCTTCGCAAGAAAAAATGCCGAAAAGAACATTAGTACGAAATACAGCACTAACGGGATCGCGATCCTGACAACATCGAAAGGTATAGCAACTATCAATTCACCCTTATAGCTGAACATGACAACAATGGTGAATAGAAGAGCGACAAGCGTGATCGGGCTGATCGCCGGAATGAAGACCGTCGAATACCATTCTTTGCCTTTGAGCCGTACAAGTACGAATCGAGTGATCATTCCCGCAATGAACGGGATGCCGAGATATATGAACACGCTTTCCGCGATCTGAGCGATGCTTACTTCGACCGTT
>CAYTDJ010000079.1:0-8831 GCA_964436265.1 uncultured Chloracidobacterium sp.
GTTCGTTAGTCCGATAGAGTCGATGTCAAAAACCGCTGTAGCGTCGGGGTATGGTCCCATCTTCGGTGGATCGCCCGTGATGATAAGCAGGTTATGAAGCCCGAGTGCGGCAGCCCCAAGCAGATCGGACATCATCCCTAGAAGATTACGGTCGCGGCAACAGTAGTGAAGGACAGCCTCGATGCCGATCTCGCGTTCGACAAGTACGGCGGTCGCCTGTGCCGACATTCTCGTTTGTGCTCGCGGACCATCTGGTATATTCACACCATCAACGCCGGCATTCTTCAAAAGCTTGATGGAATCGAGCGTTTTTTCGGCATCGCAGCCTTTTGGCGGCAAGACTTCGACCGAGGTCACAAATTCGCCGCGAGCGATCTTCCGTGACCATCGAGAGCGGTCTTCCATCGGAACCACTTCAACATCCGGCGGTTTAAGATCAACGACCTTTGCATGGCCATGCTTTGCAAAGACTTGTGCCTGCCGCGGCGATATTGACCGAATCGCGTCGGCGATCAACTTGATGTGAGTCGGTGTTGTTCCACAACAACCGCCGACGAATTTTGCACCTGCCTGTACGAAACGCTTTGCGAACGTCGCCATGTACTCCGGCGAACCCATATAGAACTGACGGCCTTGAACATCACGGGGAAGTCCTGCATTTGGCTGCGCCGACAAGGGCTTCTCGGTCACATCGCGCATTTTCTCCAGCGCGCTTAAGACGTGGGTAGGACCCACACCACAATTCAGGCCTATTACATCGACACCTAATTCATCGAGCCTTGTCGTAAATACCTCAGACGTCGTACCAAATGTTGTCTTTCCGTCCATCTGTATCGTCATCTGAGCGACGATCGGCAAGTCTGAAAGCTCCTTTACAGCTCTGATCGCCTGTTCGATCACCGGCAGCTCTGAAAAGGTCTCGAGAATGAAAAGGTCAACGCCTCCTTCCAATAATCCCGCGACCTGTTCTTTATAGATCTCTTTTGCATCATCAAATGACGTCGGCCCGAATGGTTCTATGCGGAGTCCCAACGGGCCGATCGCACCTGCGACCAGCGCCTTGCCCCCGGCGGCTTTCCGAGCAATGCTTGCGGCAGCGGCGTTTATTTCATGGATCTTTCCTTCCAGTCCGTAGGCCTGCAATTTGTGTCTCGTCGCGCCGAATGAATTGGTTTCAAGAATGTCTGCCCCGGCCCGAACGTACTCTTCATGGACCTCTCGAACGAGATCTGGCGCGGTCAAATTGAGTTCGTCATAACTACGATTGATGTAGATGCCTTTGTCGTAAAGACGCGTCCCCATCGCTCCGTCAAAGACGTAAATACTGTCGGTCTCAAGCAGTTTTCGAAAGGTCTTCATATTTGAGCCGCACAAATTAAGCGGACACTAAACTAAAAATCTCGCCAAACAGCGAGATTCATCAAAATGATCTGATTTGGGCTGTTTAGCGGCTTATTTAACGTGGTCGCAAGTCGCAAATAACTCACCACGAAGTATGAATAGATAATCGTAGTTTGTATATCGGGTGTCAAGGCGTCCCGTTTAGGACCAAGGCTTATCGGCGCTGCTCAGTTTACCGTAAAAGGCATAGCTCGCCCTTGGGCCATCGATCTCCAAGCGCCAGTCCTTGAAGTTCTGTACCTCATCACAACCATTTCCACGACCTTGAAATACAAGGAAAAATGTCGTGCCTTTGACGATACCGGATCGGGTGAAACCCGTCGCAGAACCGACGCTGCCCTTGAAACGAAATTCCTTATAAAGCAAAGGCCCATTCGGACGACCGTCTTCGTCATGAGTATCGACTTTGAAACTTACCATTTGCGCTGGCATCGGAAGTATAAGTGAGCCGGTCTTGCCTCCTGGCGACCTGAAAGTGAATCGCCAGGTCTTGTTATTGACAAACGCGGCCGCAAGGTTGAAATCCTCGGTAATAGAGACTTCGGTAGCCTCATCCTCGGCTTTGATCGGATCGAGTCCGCGGATCAAATCGAACCCTGCCTCGGTTACGTAGAGATTAGCCTTCGGCGCGAATGTGAACTCATTCAAGAGGCCAAGATAGAACGAATCGGGCTTACTTGTTCGCAAATAATAGGTGCCTGGCTCGGCACAACAGGCGCATGCAAACGCGTTTCCCGTGAACATCACCGTCAGCATTCCAATAATAAGATTGGCAATAAAAATGTTTCTGATCATTTTCAACCTCCGGCACTTAATGCGTGGTTAATCGGCAAAAACTATCGTTGACATTTAGTGCAGTAGTAGGTCGAGCGCGATGCTTGAACAATGCGCTTGATCGACCCAGAACATGTCAGGCAATCCTCGCCTTCGCGATCGTAGACTCGCCAACGTGTTTCCGAACCGTTTCCGTAAACCCCTTCGCCTATCACGGTTGGGTGCGGATCGATCGATTTGCCGGTTTCAATCGCTTCATTCAGCACGCGCCTTATGTTCTGAAACAAGTGCCCGCATCTATCCCGACCAATACTTTTGCCGCGTTTCTTAGGGTTTATACCCGATAAGAACAACGCTTCCGATGCGTAAATATTTCCGACGCCGCAAACCTTTGTCTGATCAAGCAATATTTCCTTTATGACCCGTGAAGAACTTCGGATCACGCCCGCAAGATATTCCGCCGAGAAATCGTCTGAAAATGGTTCGGGTGCAAGTTTGGAAAGCTCCTTTGCTTCAAATAACTTTGGGGTGTCGACTACTTTCATCAACCCAAAATGTCGCTGGTCCTCAAATACCAGTCGGCTTTCATCATCAAAATGAAGGACAGCATGCGTAAATTTCGGATCGAGATCGTCCGGGGTGAGGTGCATGAAACGGCCGCTCATCCTCAGATGGACAATTAGCGTACGTTTATTGTCAAGGTCAACGAGGATATGCTTGCCGCGACGGTGCACAAAGGCGATCTTGGCTCCAGCGATCTTTTTATCGAAGATCCGAGGTGAAATATCAGGAGCCAGCCGCAGTCGACGCAATTCCGCCTTGACGATCGAGCGGCCCGCGATCCTTTGTTGGAGTGCTCGTTTGACGTGTTCGACCTCGGGTAGTTCAGGCATTAATTCCTATGCTTTCGAATAATCGGGGAGCGTTGCCTTGTCGCCGATCACCGAACCTGCTCGCAGCGTAACGTTTCGGCCTATGTGGCTGCCTCTCCCGACGATCGAGTCCGTGACCTCGGAAAATGTCGAGATTCGGGTGTAAGGCCATATCACGGATGAGGTAATAACAGCCTTCTCCTCGACGTGAACTCCGGTTCCCAAGACCGAATTCGTGATTCGGGCATTAGGTTTTATGACACATCCTTCGCCGATAACGGAGGAACTGTCAATAATTGCCGTGGTCGCTGTTTCGGATTCTCCACTTTCGAAATCAGGAACCCCATCGACCTTTCCCGCAAGCAGATCGTGATGCGCCGCCAAATAACTTTCCGGTGTCCCGATGTCGCGCCAATACTCGGAGTCCATTAGATAGGCATAAAAGGGTTTCTTTGAATCCAGAAGCTTGGGGAAGACGTCGTATTCGAACGAAGCGTTCTCACCCTCCGGGATCAGGTCTAGAACGGAAGGTTCGAGCACGTAAATGCCTGCGTTTATGTAGTTCTTTCCATTGGCATCTGACTCTTTAGGAGATGGTTTCTCGATGAAGCGGAGTACCCGGCCCTCGCTATCCGTTTCAACAAGACCGTAATTTGAAGGGTCGGGAACCGGAAAAAGAGCGATGGTCGCTTCAGCGTTTTTTGATCGATGAAAGTCTGTGATCCTCTTGATATCTGCGTTGGTCAGAATATCGCCGTTGAGCACTATCGTCGTCTCGCGATTCCCACGTGAGGCGAAACGATACGCTCCACCGGTCCCCATCGGGCTTGGTTCCGTCACAAAACTAAGGTGAACCCCGTGGTCTGTCCCGTCTCCAAGCAGATCTTCGATCTTATTAGGCTGGTAACTTAGCGACAGAGTAACTTCCTTGATGCCAGCATTTGCAAGAATATCGAGCTGATAGAGTAAGAACGGCCGGTTGACCACAGGGACAATGGGTTTTGGCGTATAAACGGTCAGCGGGCGAAGACGCGTCCCTTTTCCGCCTGCTAGAATAAGTGCACGCATGTGCATAGTTTAGACGAAATTCGATCAGTTCTGAAACTTGTCGGATGGCTAAATTATCGAGTGTAAAATGTTGTAACCGGTTGAAACAGTATTAAATACGTTGACACTATTTCGGTCATTATGGTAGCTTAACTATTGCAGGTTGAACGAAATTCCCGCCTGTAAGTGTCTACAAAAATATCCTCAAAAACCGTTCTTACGACCTGCCTCACTGCTTGGCACCTTACTAGATCGCGATGGTTTTCGATAAAACAAAGGCAATGCGAAATGCCGAGCGGTACCTCGCACAAGGAAAGATCCGTTCGGCCATAACTGAGTATAGGTCAGTAGTCGACAATGATCCGAAGGATTTCGGTACGATGAACTTGCTCGGCGACCTGTATTCAAAGGCGGACGAACCGAAGTCTGCTGTCGCATATTACACTGCGGTTGCTGAGCATTATAGTAAACAAGGATTTTCCCAGAAAGCGATCGCTGTTTACAACAAGATCTCAAAGATACAGCCTACCTCGGTGCTGGTCTCCGAAAGATTGGCTGAACTGTATAAGACAAAGGGTTCCGTCAAAGAGGCCAAGTCACACTATGTGCTGCTGGCTGAGAGCTATCAAGCAAAGGGGCGAATCAACGAAGCTCTTGCGATGTGGAAGCAGATCGCATTGCTTGACCCCAATAATACTGAGGTCTATGTGTCGATCGGGGAGTTGTGCCTCAAAGAAGGAATGACGGCGGACGCCGCCGATGCATTTTCTGAGGCTGGAGCGAGGTTCTTGAAATGCGGGCGCACGGGCGATGCTCTCAATGTCTGCACTCAAGCTATCGAATTAGATAATTCGAACCGAAAAGCGTTTACGCATTATCTTGACGCGGCATTCGCAACGGGAGGCGGCGACAAGGCGATCGAAAAGTTCAAGACGCTTTACGAAGAGGACAAGGGAAACCGCGAAGTCCTAAGTGTCCTGGTCGATTGCTATCTTAGGGCCGGCAATGCGCCAGAGGCGGACAAAGCCGTCGTTAAGCTTGTAGAACTGGAGCCATCGAACTATCCGAAATTGCTCGACCTTGCCCACTATTATCTTTCACTGCGTGATTTTGATTCAGCTTCGCGAATGCTCTCCGTGGCATCTGAGCACATGCTTGCAGGCGGACAAGCCGAACCGTTTGCCGAAGCCGTGCGTGCGATTCTCAATAACGACCCCGACCATCTTGAAGCTCTACGGCTACTCGTTCGATTCAGTACGTGGCAGCGCGATGAGGATGGGCTAAAGGAATCGCTTCAGCGTCTTGCGAAAGTTGCTATGCGTGAGAATTCGGTCGAGGATGAGCGCTTTGCCCTTTCCCAACTCGTACTCCTTATGCCTCAAGAAGCGGCCTATGGAGACCGATTACGTCAACTAAACGCCGAGCACGGATTTGAAGACGAACCTGTGAACGGAAAAGGACTATTTGACGAACGCTTCTTCAAAAGTAAAACGACTTCAAGTGGAGTTTTGGCAGGTGTAATTAACGTTGAGACCCTCCCGGTTTTAGAGAATTCTGCAGGTGGAGATTTTGCTATTGTCGGAGCCGTCATTGAATCGGCAAACGGTAAAACGGAATCACTTGAATTCGTTCAGCCCGTTTTCGAGCAGACACTAGGAGCAGATGAAGTAGAGCATTCTGCAGCCGTCGAAGTGTTGGCGGAGGGATCTGTCGATTCGACCGAGGCGAGACTTCGTCGCGAGGTTGACAGCATCAAATTCTACGTAGACAGCGGATACCTGGAACTCGCAGAAAAGGCGATCGGCGAGATGACCGCTGAGTTCGGTAATATCCCCGAGGTCGCCGAACTATCGGCATACTTGAACGGCCAAACTTCGGAGGCAGTTTCACAGGTCAGCGAAGCAGCATCAGTTTCATCTAACTCGGGACTATTCGACATTGACGAACTGCGAAGTGAGTTAGGCTTAGAAGAACCGGAGGCCGCAGACGATTCGGACTTTGAGACGAAATACAATACTGCGATCGCGTATCAGGAGATGGGATTGCTTGAACAGGCGATCGCAGAATTTCAAGAGGCAGCAGCCTTGGTAGATCTAAACGACGGCACAAGGCGGTTTTTTCAATGTGCAAACCTACTGGGTCACTGTTTTATGCAAAACGGCATGCCAAAACTCGCTGCCAAGTGGTACGAAAGGACGCTTGAGATAAAGGACCTTACAAGCGACGAGAAACAAGCGTTGTGGTATGAACTTGGGATCGTCCACGAGGCGGAAGGTGACCCTGAGACAGCCGAAAGATACTTTGAGCAGGTTTACGCTGAAAACGTCGATTTTCGCGACGTTCGTTCGCGGCTCAAAAATTTGCTCGTCGCACACTGACGGGTATTGTTTACCCATTCAAACACACTATATAATCAGACGGTATGGTTGAAAAACTGACCGTCATCTTTTTTATAACGCTTTGTCTCCTTCTCGGTTTCTATCTGATCCTGGCTCCCTGGGACACGCTTTTTGGTAACTGGTCAGAGAACTACCTTCTTGCCCTCGTATCGGATAAGTCCGGATTGCCTGCAATACAACGGACCGTTTCGTCAAATTGGTTTCGAGGTGCGGTCACGGGGCTGGGCGTGCTAAATATCGTGATCGCATTTTGGGAAGCAGCGCACTTTGAAAAGAGCGTGAAGATGCTTCAAGGACAGCCGGAAGACCGCAAGTGAACCGCCTCCCGAAATTTCCCCTTCGATATCTCATCACGAGCGGGGAATCTGACGACAAAAACTTTCGGGTAAAGAAACCAGAGATTCTGAACATCATTCGGAGATCGGCTGATGCCAATATAGAGTTGGTGCAAATTCGCGAAAAACGGCTCTCGGCAAGGTATCTGTTTGAACTTACTGCCTCAGCTGTTTCTGCGGCTAAGGGATCAAAGACAAAGATCCTGGTCAACGACCGTTTCGACATCGCACTCGCTACCGGTGCGGCCGGGGTTCATCTTACCGGGTCGTCGATGTCACCGTTGATCGTTAGGTCAGAAGTGCCTGAAAAGTTCCTCATAGGTGTTTCCACTCATTCAATTGCAGAGATAATCGCAGCGTCTGAAAACAGTGCAGATTTTGTTCTATTTGGCCCAGTGTTTGAAACACCAGGGAAGGGTGAGGCGGTAGGACTCGAGCTATTTCGAGAGGCTTGCCTTTCAGTTTCGCCGTTTCCGGTCATCGGTGTCGGTGGTATCGACGAAACGAATTTCGATTCGGTCTTGAAGAACGGCGCCGCCGGCTTTGCCGCGATCAGGTATCTTAATGAATTTGTTAAGATTAGGAAATGACGAAGATCGCGTTGACGATCGCCGGACTTGACCCGTCCGGCGGTGCAGGAATAATTGCTGATATCAAGACCTTTGCTGCGTTCGGCTGCTTCCCGACAGCGGCCATCTCATCGATCACATTTCAAAACACACAGGGTGTGTTCGGTTCGGAAAGCCAGTCTGCGGCGGCCATTCGTGGACAGGTGATCCCGATACTCGACGATTATTCGTTGGATTCGCTTAAGACTGGGATGCTTCCGACACGAGAGATAATCGATGAAGTTGCGCAGATCATCTCTCAACGAGATCTGAAGAACATTGTTGTCGATCCGGTCGTTAGGTCCACCTCGGGGTTTGACCTGATAGATAATTCCGCTTTATCGGCCTTGATAGAGCGACTCTTTCCTTTGGCCGATCTGATCACACCAAATATCCCCGAAGCGGAACGTATTTCAGGCGTTGCTATCGAAACGGAAAAAGATATTCACGACGCGGCCGAAGTGATGCGCGAAATGGGGGCCAGAAATGTACTGATAAAAGGCGGACACTTTGACCGGTCAGAAAGCAACGAAAGAGAAAAGAAAGCAATTGACTACTTGTTTCTGGGCGATGATCTTCTGTCATTAACAGCCGATTATCATGAAACTACTGCTACACACGGTACGGGCTGTACGCTCTCGGCGGCGATCGCAGCAAATCTTGCGTTAGGAAAAGACCTCAAGGAATCGGTTTCGATAGCAAAGAGATTTGTAAACGAAGCGATCCGTTCCGCGCCAATGATCGGCAGGGGAAACTCACCAATTAACATTAAACCTATTTAGCCAGGGGCAGGAAAGTCGGGGATTGGTAGGTTACGCCAAAGATCACGCCGGTCCGAGGGCTGTATTTGGTCAGTCCAAAAACTGCGGCTGTATCGAAACGAAGTCCGGAGGCCTTTATTTGCGTTCCTACGCGAAACTGGCCAATGCTCTCGGTACCGAGCGGCGCGGTGCCGCTGCGGGTATTTAACCGACCGTTCACCTCACTGACTATGTTGATCCGGTCGTTGAGTCGGAATATGCCGGCAAGGCCATAAAGTAAAACGTCATTTTGCGTGAATTGAGCTAACGGGGCCGTCATAATGCCGAGGCCGAGGTTGCCGTAGATGTTCGCCAGCGGCGTTTTGCCCTGACGCTTTCCGAATTTCTTTTGAAGGATGATCTTCGAAAAAATGTTGATCTGGTTGGTTCCAATGCCGCGTGCCTGATCTGTGTTCGGCATCTGGTAACCGAACTTCAATCCGACTGCCGGAAGGTTCTTTGTTTCGCTCAGAAGTTTGACCTTGGCTGATACCGTAAAATCGTCAAAGTCGTTCGTTGAGTTACCGGTAATATTTAATGGGATCGCCGCCGGACCTTGGGAATTGATCGCTAGAAAGTTTTGAAGAGTACCTTC
>CAYTDJ010000080.1:0-8797 GCA_964436265.1 uncultured Chloracidobacterium sp.
CGGCGTTCGTATATCCGACCAGCGAGATAACCGGTAGGTTCCTTCGCGATCTGACTTTCCTCCGTTCCTGTCGTTGTCGGCCAAGATCGTCCACCTGCCTTTCAAGCTGCGAAATGCGATCGCGAACTCGACGACGGTCGGTCTCAAGTTTGGTTTCGCCCGGCCCCCGTCCTCCGATACCGCCGGCTAATCTCGAAAAAGCAGAATTCTGTCCGATGACCAATCTCGGGAGTAGATACTTAAGCTGCGCAAGTTCGACCTGAAGCTTACCCTCCCTGCTCTGCGCTCGCTGAGCAAAAATGTCCAGGATCAATTGCGGCCTGTCGATGACCTTAAGATCAGTCGCATCTGAAATGCTGCGAACCTGTGCGGGCGATAGTTCTGTATCGAAAACGATCAAGTCGGCACCCAACCTCATTGAGCGAATAAGAAGCTCTTCAAGCTTTCCCCGGCCCATCACGGTCTTGGGGTCTATCTGAGGACGCCGCTGAATTATCTTATCGAGGACGACAACGTCGGCCGATATCGCGAGCTCTTCCAGTTCCGCCATCGACTCTTCTGCGTCCTCGACATATCCGGTAGTAACACCTACCAAGATCGCTCGCTCGCGATTCGTCTGTTTCGCACGTGCGGTTTGCCGTACCCGCGCCATTTCGCTCTCAAGCGAACTGATCAGTGAAACAAAATCAACATCTAACTGTGAAGGAATGTTGGGCTCCAGAAATTCATAGGGCTCGCCATCGCTGCCGGAATGCAGCGAATCAGCGCTGGTCGGAAGCAAATGGGCCGAATAGACCATTCCCGGTAGGCCGCTCGATCTCTCGACCTGGATTATCGACATCAGGTCCAGCCGAAGAAGTGCGAGATCGGTGAGGTCGTCCTGCGTAAGTCGCTCCCCTTGCAGATGTGTGTGAACGCAGCGAAGGCCGCGAAATCGATCGGTACCAACGCGCACACGCCCAAAATCGGGCATTTCGATACCTTTCGCGTTTCCGACCATTACGTATTCGACATGGCCTTTTCGATCGAGAAGCACACCTATCTGCCTGCCGGTCTCGTTTGAGATCTCGGACATCTGCCTGGCAAGTTCCTGCGAGATTATCTGATCGGGTGGGACACGCCGGGTTCCCAAACGCTCGATCCTGCGGATCTGATTAGCTTTGAGCCCCTGTGTAAATCCCGTGACATTGCTGATATCGTAAATCCTCCAAATCGCTATTGTATCAAATACACATAATTTTCCTGCGAACTTAACCGTTTGATTACCTCTCGTTTTTTCGTCATACTTTTCGTTTCGGGTTATCGTCCGCGTTCACTCTTATCGATTCGCGGCCCCATCAATTTTCTGTATGACCAATACACCTACACCAAACGCGAGTTACAGCCTTACGCTTCGCGTCAAGATCCATAACAAGCCGGGACAGTTAGGAAAGATAACGACCGCCATCGGGCAAGCGGGCGGCGACATCGAGGGTATCGATATCGTAAGTGTCGGTAAAGACTTTCTCGTTCGCGATATAACTGTGAACGCAGCGAGTGAACACCACGATCAGGAGATCATTCAGGCGGTAAGCGACATTGACGGTGTTGAGGTCGTCAACGTAAGCGACCGAACCTTCTTGATGCATCTCGGAGGCAAGATCGAGGTAACGTCGAAGATGCAGTTAAAGACGCGCTCCGATCTGTCGATGGCCTACACGCCCGGCGTCGCCCGCGTTTGCGAAGCAATTCATAAAGACCCTGAGAAAGCGTTCAACCTGACAATAAAGAAGAACACTGTCGCGGTCATCTCCGACGGCACCGCCGTACTTGGGCTTGGCGACATCGGCCCGGCGGCGGCAATGCCGGTAATGGAAGGCAAGGCGCAGCTCTTCAAAGAGTTTGGCGGCGTTGACGCCTTCCCGATCTGTCTCAGCACCAAAGATCCTCATGAAATTGTCCAAACCATCAAGAACATCTCGGTCGCATTTGGCGGAATAAATCTCGAAGACATTTCGGCCCCTCGGTGTTTTGAGATCGAGGAAAGGCTAAAAGAAGAACTCGACATTCCCGTTTTCCATGACGATCAGCATGGGACCGCCGTTGTCGTACTTGCCGCTCTGATCAACGCTCTCAAGATAGTCGGCAAGAAGATGGAGGACATAAAGGTCGTCGTAAATGGGATCGGCGCAGCCGGGGTAGCATGTTCTAAGATCGTTATGGCGGCTGGCGTCAAGAACATAATCGGCTGCGATACTACCGGCGCGATCTACGAAGGCCGAAAAGAACACATGAATTGGGTCAAGGATTGGTACGCCCGCAACACTAATCCCGAAAAAGCACAGGGTGACATCCACGATGTAATAAGGGGTGCGGATGTCTTTTTGGGCCTGTCGGCTCCTGGCGTCATCGATGAGTCCGATCTGAAGAACATGGCGAAGGACCCGATCGTCTTCGCAATGGCTAATCCTGTACCTGAGATCATGCCCGAGGACGCCGAGGGTTTGGTAGCGGTAATGGCAACTGGCCGTTCCGATTATCCGAATCAGATCAATAACGTACTGTGCTTCCCGGGTATTTTCCGCGGAGCCCTGAATTGCCGCGCGTCACGAATAAACGAAGCTATGAAACTTGCCGCGGCGAACGCTATCGCAGACATAATCGGGCCTGATGAGCTGCATCCCGATTACATCATTCCGTCGGTTTTCGATCGTCGGGTCGGCGAGGCGGTCGCGGCAAGGGTGGAAGATGCCGCCTATGAGACCGGTGTGGCCCGCCGGCATCGTGCCACATCCGAAAGCGAATTCTAGGATTTTTCGCGACCTCGAAAAAAGTTACAAATCAATTACCGTTTTAAAAGGAAATTTGTACTAGAATACACTTGCCAATGATCACCGGCAGGTTAGAAAAACTCAGCATTGAAGAGGTCGCCAACTCTCTGACCCACGGATTCGGTTTGCTCCTCAGCGTTGCCGGTTTCGTCTTTCTTGTTTCTCTGGCTGCAATAAAAGGTGACGGCTGGCATATTGCAAGCAGCATAGTTTACGGATCTTCGCTCGTAATTCTATACGCCGCGTCAACGTTCTATCATTCTGCTGTAAGCCCCGAACTCAAGCACACACTACAGTTGGTAGATCATTGCTGCATTTACCTGCTGATCGCAGGAAGCTATACCCCGTTTTTGCTTGTCATACTACGTGGAACGCTCGGTTTCGGACTTCTCGCGTTCGTCTGGGCGTTCGCGATGTTCGGCATCGCGATGAAGGTAATATTTCGGGGAAGGTTTAATGCGGTCGGGGTCGTTTCCTATCTCGCGATGGGTTGGATCGGCGTTATCGCTATTCAGCCGCTTTATCTGGCACTTGGGATCGCTCCGATGATCCTCGTAATTGCCGGCGGTCTCAGCTATTCGCTCGGCGTGATCTTCTTTGGTTGGAAGAGCATAAAGCATCATCACGCGATCTGGCACGGATTCGTACTCGGCGGAAGCGTATTCCATTTCCTCGCGATCGCATTGTACGTCCTTCGCTAATCCGCGAACTTGTACCCAAGTCCGTGAACGGTCTGGATGAACTGAGGATGCTTTGGATTTGATTCCAATTTCTGTCTCAGCCAAGCAATATGGACATCGACTGTTCTCGTGGTCGGCATCGCATCATACCCCCAGACCGCGTCAAGTAACGAATCCCGGGACAGCACATCGCCGCGATTTTCAACAAGGAACTGCAGGAGTTTGAACTCCATCGCTGAAAGATCGACAGGAACGTTATCCTTTGAGACCTCAGCCCTCTTGAAATCGACGACAACATTACCGAAACGAAACGCTTCCGTCTTAGCTGTACCGTTGGTATGCGCCGGAGACCGCCTGAGCAAAGCTTCGACCCGCGCGAGGAGTTCGATCACCTCGAACGGCTTTGTCAGATAATCGTCCGCACCAAGTTTCAAGCCAAGAACCTTATCTATGGTTTCGCCCTTTGCCGTTAGCATTAAGATAGGGGTTGTGACGCCTTGCTGTCTCAGGTCGCGGCATACATCGTATCCGTTCTTTTTGGGGAGCATTACGTCGAGAATGATCAGGTCGAATCGATAAGCAAGAGCAGTTTCAAAACCAGTTTGGCCGTCTGCCGCGGAAACAACTTCAAACCCCTCACTCTTCAATCGGTCAGTGAGAGTGAGTATCAACCCTTCTTCGTCTTCGACAAGCAGTATCTTCATCTGGATACCGGTATTTCGATGGTGAATTTGCTTCCTTTACCCAATTCGCTCGAAACCGTAACCGCTCCGCCATGTGCCTCGGCGATCTCTTTGACCATGGAGAGGCCAAGCCCGCTGCCATGTATCTGTGCGTCAACAACATCCTTTGAGCGATAAAAAGGCTCGAATATTTGCTTTTGCTCTGAGGCTGCTATTCCGATCCCCTGATCTTCAATGGTGAGTCTTATCGATCCGCCGCCGTTCTCGGCCACGACCCTGATCTTTCGAGATCCATTGCTGTATTTGACCGCATTCTGGATCAGGTTCTTGATCGCGGTTACGAGTGATTCAGCATCCGCGTTTACAGCCGGCAGCTGCTCGGAAATATCTGTCTCGATCTCGAACCCTGCCTTGTCGATCTGGGGACGGCATTCGGCCAGCGCGGATCTCACAACTTCGGTTATATCGGTCTCGCCAAAATTGTACTTCTTATTGCCCGACCTGGCGCCGGCAAATTCGAGGATCTGTTCGACCATCCCCGAAAGCTTTTTGCCTTCGCCTTTTATCAGGTCGCCATATCGTGAAACCTGCGACGAATCTTTCGCAACTCCGTCCGCGAGGTTTTCTCCCGCCGAATAGATGACCGCAAGAGGCGTCCGGAACTCATGTGAAACGCTGGAAACAAAATCGATCTGCCTTTGTGCGTATGCTCTCGAACGCATTGCCGAGATCACGATCGCCAATATCGCGCCGACCAGCAAAACGTAGATCCCAAGGCCTATCAAGAAGCTCTTCGTCCGTTCTTGATCGATGTACTTGTCGATCGAGCCTGCGACATGCTGCACGTTAAGCGTCCATGGGGAACTCCCACTTGTTGCGGAAATCACAGCAGTACGTCGCTGCCCGTCGCCTTCCTTCATCTCGATCTTGAAGGTCTCGCCTGCACTTCCTTTCCTTTCATCCGTTGTTGCAGTGAAAGTATGGCTCTCTATCCGCTGATCGTATACGACACTTCCGTTGTGTGCCGCCTTCCGCGGAAGCAGGTTACGGTTCGAAAAAAAGATCATGTTGTCGGGTGTTAGGTCGAAAAGCGGAGCCGCAGCATCCGGTGATTCAGCAATATTCGCGGTCTCATAGACACTTTCACCTGCCCGATCATTTATCGCGACCGAGAACTCATTCGGCTGGAAATAGCGTGCCGCCAGGGCCGGGACGAGGTTATCCTTTAAGACCCGTTCATCGAGCCGAACGATCACAAATCCAACCGGAGGCGGAAGTTCCATCACAGGCTTTTCCGACGAATCGGGATCCCGCCGAAATACTACCGTCTCCACTAACTTTTCGGGCCCCCTTATCGGGACGGCCAAAACGAGGTCTTTCTCAAGGACAGATGGCGCTCGTTTTTCGGCCCTTATTTTCTCAATTATTGACGTGAGTTCTGGGTCGTCTCCGTTCTGAACGAACGTTCGACTCTCGGGATCGAACCGCAGAAAGGACCTACCCGGCGAATTCGAAATATAATCGATCTCTTTGATCAGGCC
Organism: uncultured Chloracidobacterium sp.; assembly: GCA_964436265.1. Taxonomy (GTDB): domain Bacteria; phylum Acidobacteriota; class Blastocatellia; order Pyrinomonadales; family Pyrinomonadaceae; genus OLB17. The sequence goes on from CAYTDJ010000080.1 coordinate 5,715, forward strand.
GGGAAACTCGGTGTTCCGTTTCCAATAATCAAATCGCTCGGCTAATCCCGATGCGTCTCCTGATTCCAGCGCAGCAGGTTCCGCCTGAAAATTGAAAAAGGCAGCCTGTACTTCTTTGTTAAAATCCTCCGCAAACCGTTTTGTGTCTTGTTCGACCCTGCGGTGCATCTTTTCTCGCTCGGCCGCACTGGCTTTTTCTAACCAGCTGTATTGCAGGCCAAGAAACACGGTCAAAAGCGCTACTACCAGCGCAACAGCTAAATATGTGACATAGGGTCGTCTCACGAATATCGATTCTCTACGTTAAAATATGCCTTGTCTATCGATTTTCGACAGATTTTACATCCTTTACAATTTCTTTGCCTGTTCTTAACCACTCGATCACGGGCTTCCGTCATTATCAGCAATGACCGGCGGATCGTTTGAGTCTTGTAACGCTTTACTTAGATGGTTCGTCATATACAAAAGAAATCCAAAAGTTCTCGGAGGCAATTCATGAAACGATTCATTACAACCGTTCTCGGCATATCCATTTTCTTCGTCGGCCTGGGCGCCGTCGTAGATAAGGTTGCTGCCGGATTTAAGTCTGACGAAAAGGCGCTGGAAATTATCAAGAAGGCCCGGACAGCTATCGGCGGTGACGCTGCGTTAGCCGAATTCAAGGCAGTAGTCATCAAAGGGCGGACGAGCCAGACGATCTCGATCGACGGCACCGATAAGATCGAGCAAGGGGAGACAGAGATCGCCCTTCAATTGCCGGATAAGATGATGAAGATGGTCAAGATCGGCGATGACAATGACGCCGATGGTGCCGGTCTTGTGGAGAAAAAGATCGATGTCGTTGTGGTTGGCGGACAGCCGGGCGAACACAAGGTGATCGTTGACGGCAAAGACGGTGAGTTCACAACAGACGACGGAAAGAAGATCGTTATCCGCAGGACTGATGGCGGTGAGGCCGCATCCGCCGACGGCGGCGAGACAAAGGTTTTCATTCGTAAAAAGGCAGATGGCGGCGAATGGAAAACCGAGAGCGGCGACGTGAAAGAGATCAGGTCGGCCGACGGTAAAACGGTGACGGTTGTTCGCAAGGGCGGCGACGGCAACGCTACATTCACGACGAAAGACGGCAAGCACATGACTTTCGATCATAAGATCGAGGCGGGACACGGCGGCATGCGGCAGAACGAGCTGCTTCGCACAACCCTCGGCTTGCTGCTGACCGCACCCGACGGAATGGACGTGTCTTACACGTTCGGCGGCGACAGCAATATCGATGGAACTTCGGTTACTTCGGTCGTCGCTTCGTTTGGCGGTGCGAATTTCAAACTCTATTTTGACAGTTCCTCGTACCTGCCAGTGGGAATGAGCTTTGTCGGTCACCCTGCACCCATGATCGTTAAGTTTAAGAAAGACGGCGGTGATCCGAACGCAACAGCCGACGTGATGACCTTTACCAAAAAGATCGACGGCCCGGCAGAAGGCGTGGAAAATCTGGTTCGTTTCTCCGATTACCGCGGCACCAACGGAGTTCAGCTTCCCTACAGATGGACCACCAGCGTCGGTGGTAAGCAGACAGAGGTCTTCGAGGTAACTTCCTACGAGGTAAACCCTGCCAATATCGGCGACCGATTCAAAGGTGAAAAGGTGATGGTGAGAACCAAGAGACCCGACAGTAATTAGTTCGGTTGAGCAAAAATGCCGGAATTTGATTGCTTTATTTCGGCAGATCGGAAAAGGCCGCAGGTATTAAGCCTCGGCCTTTTTTCCTTTGAGTTTTTCTGCGAGCTTCGGGATGAAGATCTTCGGAGCGTCTATCGCGGGTTTTATATGACGATGGTTAGTAAAATGCCCCGCCACATAGATGCCCGAAACACTTGTCTCGAACGTCTCAGGATCATAAACCGGGACCTCGCCGTACTTTCCCTGCTCGGTCGCGACTCCGAGATTCTTCAAAATCGTAAGGTCTGCGTCTGAGCCGATCAAAACGAAAACGACGTCGTTTGGGATCACGACACGTTCGCCTGTTTCACTTTCGAGCTCGACTTCCTTTTCGCGGATCTCAATAACCTTCCCAAGGAAGAATAGCTTCAGGCAATGTTCCTTTAGTTCTTCCTCAAGCGGCTGCTTTACCCAATACTTTATGCATCCTTGCTTTGGATCGTTGTTTTCCCAGTCCGAGCGAAAGATCGCGAGCGTCGTCTCCGCTCCTTCCTGAGCGAGAAACAGAGCGGCTTCGCCGGCCGAGTTCCCGCCGCCGACGATCATCGCGTGTTTCTTCACCCACGGATACGTCTCGCGAAAATGATCATGGACCTTCGGCAGATCTTCGCCCGGAACATTCAGCTTCCGCGGATAGTCCATCGCCCCGATCGCGAACAAAACACTTCGCGTCTTGTACTCACCTCTATTGGTGATGACACTAAATACCTCTTCGCGCCTTGCCGTCTCTGCGGGAGACTCCTTTTCTACAACTAGAACTCTTTCCTCGGTACGCACATTCAACTCGTTATCCAAAACAAACCGAACATAGTAAGAAAGCAGCTCTTCCCGCGTCGGCTTTTCACGAGACGGCTTGAGGTCACCTTCATTAAACTCAAGTTCGTTCGTCGTCGAAAACACCGTCAGCCCGACCGGGTAGTTGTAGATCGTGTTGCCGATCAAGCCCTTCTCGATCACGACATAATCAAGGCCTGCTTTCTTGGCCTCATACGCTGCCGAAATCCCCGCCGGCCCGGCACCGATGATCAACAGGTCAAGCATTTTCCATCCTTTTCAATTCGTTCGTAAATTTCTCTATCTGTAACTTCGTATTCTCGAGCTCGCGTTTGGATTCAAGATACTTCTGCCACTCACCGGTCATCGTGAGGGCCTTCGTCACATCTTCATCTAGCGCGTGAGCCATAACGACAAGCAGATCGCTCACCGCTTCATTCGCCTGTAAGAGCGATTGGATGATCGTGTACGCCAGCTTTGCATTCGGCAGATCGATGTCGAGTTGGTCCATATTTATTTGTGCGACGTTCATATTAGCTAACAATAGGCAGACTCGTAACCGTGACCCTCTGGCCGCCCAACGTCAGTTC
>CAYTDJ010000081.1:0-8776 GCA_964436265.1 uncultured Chloracidobacterium sp.
GTGCTGAGGGCGAGAAACAAGCCGCGATCACTCGATCAGAGGGTGAAAGGGAATCAGCGATCTTACAGGCCGACGGTGCCGCACAGGCTCGACTGAAAGCAGCGGGGGCAGATGCACAGGCAATCAATCAGATTGCACAGGTCGTAGGCAGTGCCGATCAGGTCACCCAGTATCTGATCACGTCGCGCTACGTGGAGTCGCTTCGAGACATGACCCGAACACAGAATTCAAAGGTCATTTTCATGCCGATGGAGACATCCACACTTCTTTCTAGTGTAGGGGCAATAAAGGAGATCTTGTCCGAGACAGGAGAGAAAAGTGAGCAACTGCCGCCGACTCCGAAATCGCCAAGGGAGTTGAACCGATAATATGACGATCGTGAAGGTTGGCCTTGTAGTTCTTGTTTTGGCAGTTGTAACGGTGGTCGTCCTTCTCTATGGATATGGAATGATCCTAAACCCGACTCCTTCGGAACCGGTCAACGCGTCGTCCGTGTATGATTTCACAATGAAAGACATTGACGGGAACGACGTCAAACTCGACGCATTCAAAGGCCGTGTCATTATGATCGTCAACACGGCCAGCAAATGCGGTTATACGCCGCAATACGAGGGGTTGGAAGCGATCTATCAGAAATATAAGGACCGTGGATTTGTGGTACTCGGTTTTCCGGCGAACAACTTCATGGGCCAGGAACCCGGCACGGAAAAGGAGATCAAGGAATTTTGTACCTTGAAATATAATGTCACTTTTCCGATGTTTGCCAAGATATCGGTGACCGGACGCGACCAGCACCCACTCTACGGCTTTCTAACGAACAAGGCGACCAATCCCGAATTTGGCGGGGAGATTAGCTGGAACTTTAACAAATTCCTTATTGGAAAGGACGGCAAGGTAATAGGACGGTTTGCGACGGCAGTTAGGCCGGAAGATGCTTCTGTTCTCACAGCCATCGAAACCGAGTTGGGAACTAAAGATTGAAGTGATTCTTGGCGTTAAATGTTTGCGTTGAGTGGCAACGTTTCCAACGGTATGTAAAAGACGCCAGATCGCAGCATGATGCTCTCGAACAAGACGATCCTGGACAGGACGAATTTGACCTTTGTTATGTCGGAACTCAAATGAAAGTCTAACAGCTGCTTTGCGTTTCGCTCGTCGCGAACTCTGGCAATGGTCAGATGAGGATGAAAGCGTCGCTTGTCCAGTGAGAATCCAAATTGAGAACAAGCGGTGTCGATCTTTGCTTGCAGGTTGAAAATGGTTCCGGCCTTGTCGTCGATGTCGATGGCGATCACTCGTTTGCCGAAAGCTCTTGGTCCGTTAAGCCGCAGTTGAAGCGGACCAAATTCGGATACAGCTTTGATTAAGACACACACAAGATCATGGATAAGAGCATCGTCGGTGCCGCCCAGGAATTTCAACGTTATGTGCAGGTTTTCGGGCTTGACCCAACTTGCATTTACTGCAGGGAATGCCGATCGAAGATTATTGATCTGAGCCAACGCGATCCGTCTTGCCTCTCCTGAGATCTCAACAGCAATAAAGAGCCGCTTCATTTTCTGTCGAGGTCTTCGGTATATAGCTCGCGATAAATACGGTAATTGGTCATTACCTTAAAGACATAATTCTTCGACTCGGCAAATCCGATCTCAGACGTGAAGATGCCGGGTTCTTTTGGTTTCGAACGGTTAAGCCATCTAAGTGCGTTATCCTCGCCTCCATTGTAGCTGGCTGCGATGCCCTCGTATAAACCACCAAACTCGTCTTTAAGAAACTTAATATATTCAGAACCTATGGCGATATTGGTCGCCGGATCGTAAAGATCGTCAGGCTGCAGATTCGGGAAACCTGCCGAGACGTTGTATTTCAGAGCCGTATCAAAGACGAGTTGAAGCAGGCCACGCGCTCCCGCGGGTGATTTTGCAGCTGGTTTGAAAGAGCTTTCCTGTTTCATGATAGCAAGGAGAAAACGAGGATCAATGTTTCGCTTCTTTGCTTCGCGGACCACCTCGGTTCGAAACATCACGGGATAGTCCGAGTAGTATTTGGGTGTTACGTCGGCGATAAGCTTCACATTTGAACCGGAAACTCTCTCCGCAGCGAGGCCTGCATAATAGGAGGCCGGATTCGGCGGGATAGATGCGAACACGCCTGCTGCATTCGACCTTTTGTCCTTTGAGATCGCAAATGCACGCAAATATTTGACTTCATCGGAACTTGCCATGGTGCCTGTGAATGACTTGCCGGACAGCAACTGATCCGCAGCCCTTACGGCATCGGACCAGTGCTCACGATGGATCTCCATTCGCAGTCTTGCGTGTAGTGCATTGACCTCGCTCGGTTTGCCGGGAAACTTCGATACCGTCTTTTCCACCCATTGTTCGGCGTCATCGTATTTGCCTGCCTCACGAAGAGCGTCGATTATGTTTAGATGTGCAGATTCGATTCGTTCTCCCTCGGGAAATGCGATCGTGTATTGTTCGTATGCCTTGACGGCCTCAAGATTCTTGCCCATTCGAACATAAGACGCCCCCTTAAAAGCCAAACCTTCGCGACCGTCCTTCGTCATCAAATAGTCTTTGGTCAGCCGATCGAACCATTCGACGGCCTTTTGATAGTCGCGTTCCCACATGTATGAACGTGCGGTCCCGAATAACGCTTTGGATACGCCTGGGTCCTCAGGGTATTTCTCGAGTACGATCGCCCAATGCTCACGGGCCTGTGGGAAGAGGCGATTTGCCATATAGGTTTCGGCCCGCGAGAGGTGTTCGGCCGCAGACAATACAGGAAGCTTTCCACTTGCATCGCGCGAAGCACGGTCAACATCGGTTATTCTCCGAAGTGTGGCGTCAGACGTTTGTGCGATGGCGGCAATGGATAGTAATACGAGAGCGGTAAGTGTTCTGAGCGTTTTGCGCATATCTTTTTCTGGCGGCGGATCCGGCATCAGTTTTAGCTTAGCCGAAACTTAGACGTCAGGGCAATTTTTTTGGTTGCCGTTATCGTGTCGGTTAAACGCCGGGGGCTATTCGTGCTAAAATCGCGTTTTATACGGAGTTACGAAGATGAAACTCGCATTGAACGGGGCGACGACAATGAAGGCCGACCTCGAAACGGATATCAGAGCGGCGGCAGCGGCCGGCTACGATCTGGTGGAGCTGAGGTCGAATAAGCTCTATGATTATCTCGAAACGAAGACGGTCGACGATCTGAAGGCTCTTCTGGCAGAGACAGGCATCGGCGTGCTTTCGATCAATACGCTCGAGCATATTACATGGCGTTCGGATGAGGACTATGCAGCGATCAAGGAAGAATGTGCGAAGCTTTCAGAGATCTCGCAAGCGATCGGCTGTCCGTATGTGCTTTCGGTGCCGGGAGCGTTGCGGCAGGGGCCGAAGACTGATGAGGAGACGATCGAGGAATCGGTGCGTGTGCTCAATGAGCTTGCAGACATTGCAGAATCATACGGCATCAAGCTCGGTTTCGAATTCCTCGGCGAAGCTGGGAACTCCGTCACCACGCTTGATCTTGGCAGTAAAATAGTTGAACTCGTCGATCGCGAGTCGGTCGGTAATGTAATCGACACCTATCATTTCTACGCCGGAAGCTCGTCGTTCGATGCTTTGGAAAATCTCGACCCGGCAAAGCTCTTCATCTTCCACATCAACGGAGCTGAAGACCTGCCAAAAGACCAGTTGAACGATTCGAAGCGGCTGTACCCGGGCGAGGGCATACTCCCTATCGGCGAGATGAAGGCCATTTTGGACAAGATCGGCTACGACGGCCCAGCAAGTGTCGAGATCTTCCGCCCCGAATATTGGGAGCAGGACCCATTCGAAGTCGCGGTAAAGGCCAAGGCGGCCGCCGAACGGGCATTGGGTTTAGGCCAGTACGCAGCGGGCGGGAGTTGGTAATAAATGGAGAAAGTAAGAATTGGAATAGTCGGGACGGGGTATATCGGCAACGTTCACGGTAGGATACATTCGCGTGACGAGAGGGCGGAGATAGCTGCCTTGTACGATATCGTGCCTGAGCGGGCTGAAAAGACGGCGAAAAGCATCGGAGGAAAGGTGTGTTCGTCCCGCGAAGAACTGCTTGAGAATTGCGATGCGGTTCTCATTTGCTCACCTAACAAAACGCATAAGGAAGTCGCCCTGCATTCTTTAGCCGAAGGTAAGCACGTTTTCTGCGAGAAGCCGTTCTCGATCGGTATCGAAGACGCAAGGGAACTTCGGGATGCTGCGAATGTGTCGTCAACCGTTTTCCAGGTCGGACACAACCGCCGATATGCTCCGGTTTACGCTACTCTCAAAGAACTCCTTAAAGAGGACACGGCCCACTCGGCTCATATCAAGATGAACCGCGGTGAACTGAAAAATCCGGTGTGGACTGGCGATGTTAACGTAACGGGTGGGTTCTTGTACGAAACCACTATCCATCTCTTTGATATGTTACGTTTCCAGTTCGGCGAGATCGGGGAACTGGTCGCGTACGGATCGCAACATGAATATCCGGAGCTCGATGAGTTCTCGGTGATCTTCAAATTTAAGAACGGCTTCCACTGCACATTTGCATCTTCGTCCGACGCAAGTTGGCATTTCCCTTTCGAACGTATCGAGGTATTCTGCCACCACCGCACCATCATGACCGAAGAAATGGAACGCCTTCTTGATTCACGCGGAATGGACGCTAACTTCGAGACCCACTCGTTTCACATGGTCGAGAAAGAGGATCGTTGGGGATACGTCCAGGAAGATAAGGCTTTCATCGATTCGATCCTAGGCGGGACGCCGCCGCCAGTTACAGCCGACGACGGTTTTAAGTCCGTTGAATTAGTCGAATCCGTATATCATGCGATCAGATCGGGTGAACGTGTTCGATTCTAGAACAAATCAGTGTAATATCGCGTTCTTATAGACTGTGGCAACAAATCAGTGTACAAATTGTGGTCAGGCTAACGCGGTTGAGAGCAAGTTCTGCCGGTTTTGCGGTTATCAGATGCCTGATCCGTACTTTCAACCGGCTGATCCGATGATCAACCGCCGGCCTTATTCTTGGCAAACTGACGAATTCCAGACAAAGCAGGGAAGCCGCGGACAGCGTTCGACGGTTGAGAATTATCCCGTCGCCCAGTTTCACCAAAATGTCGGGCCGGGGCCTCAGTCACTTGTTCAAAACACGCCGCGAGACATTACAGGAAACTATCGATGCCCAAACTGCGGTACGCACTATCTTCCGGTGATCGAAAGGCGTATCTCAACCGCTGGTTGGATCACATTTGCCCTGCTTCTTGTGTTTACCTTCGTATTTTTCTGGATCGGGTTGTTGATCAAAGAAGATGTAAGTGTCTGCCCGGTCTGCAAATATAGGCTGAACTGACAAGTTACCGGTAGTAGTAACCCTTCGGATGCTCGATCTTTATGTCCGGGTTGGAACTCGTTACTTCCACTTTGTAATAACCTTTCTTCATATGAGTGGAAAGGTACGTGAGCAGGAACTGACGGTGCAATAGGATGCTAAGGTCACGAAAGAAAGGTTCCATGCTTATCGGAGCGATCGAGCCTTGAAAGAAGGCTCGCCCGCCCGTTTCGTCTGAAAGTTTTTGGAGCGAACTTTGTCCATTCAGTATCAGCCTGGAACCGTCTCCTCCCATCGATGCCGAAGGAGAATAGATCGTAAAAACAGTGACACTTCGTCTTTGAGCGCGAAGGATGGCCTTGTCCAACTCGATACTTTGTCCAGGTGTTGAATTTGCAACGCCCGATGAAAGGTCCAAACCATCTGATATCAACAGTATAGCCCGTCGACCGGTCGGCAAGGCATCGAACCGATCAAGGATGTCAACAACCCCGTCAAACGGACTTCTGGGCGACGCAGACGAACTTCCGGCAACAATGCGAAGTGAACCAGCAGCCTTGCTTAGATCGTCCGTAAACTTCTGCCGTATTTGTGGGCTGCCACCCCTCGTGTATGCCACCATTACGCGTGATCCACGTGGCAGGCTTCTGATGAATTTTGCAATGTCCTTCAATTGCAAATTGAAACCAGACGTAAGGTCGTCCTGGATCAATACCGCAAGCGAAAGCGGTGTTTCTTCTATGCTCCGTAGAGATAGTATCGTCTGTTCGTCCTTGTTTTCCTTTACTATCAGCCGGTCAAGTTGAAGAAACTCTTGTAGTTTATCTTCCTTTAATTCCTGTTTTGTAAAAATGGATATCGGGATCGAAACCGGACGTACCGCCGGTTTTGATTCAGTTGCCGGAGGTTGGGCCGATATTAGGGCCACTGCAAGGAACGTAACAAAAAAGACTGATGCTGTTTGAAAGCCAAATGAACGATGCATAGAAGAAAGTTAAGCCTCAACGCGGTATTACGCCGTTAGTTTGAATTAACTATGCACTGTTTGTAAAGTAAATCCTTGAGAATGGCAAACACTCTGGAAAGATACGGAATATCAGATCGCGATCTTGCGCGAGGAAGGAACCTTAAGCTTGCCGGAATTTCTGCGCCAGCTGTTCTTACGCTTCTTCCCGTTGCGATATTCATATTGCTCACGATCGTGCTCAGCGGAGCGCCGATTTTTGCCATTTCCTCATTCGTGCTCGGGATCTTTGCTACGATCGCTGGCCTGCTGATCGGACTCGGATTTTCGGCGTATTTTTTTGTGAAGCATCAAAGATGGACGACCGAAATGCGCGAGCGCATCGCCGCTAACGGCATCGGTGCCGATGAGATCGATTGGTTTCGCAAAGAAATGCGCCCGGCTGAGAAGCGGGCGTTAAAATCGATGGATGTTGCCGACCCGCTCCTCGCGGACGCCTACAGGGAGACACTCGCGTCCCGCTTGACGGCAACCCGCATTGTTCGATCGTCTAAAAAGGAACTTCAGGTCGCAAAACGCCGAGAATTAAAACTCAAGTCGCTAAAAGCTGGGAATACGAAACGATTTCTTGAGCAGCTGAAGGAAGACACGGCAAAAATTGAGGCGATCCATTTTGAGTCTAAGCAGATGCTGGCTGAAGCCGAATCGCGGCTTGAAATGATCGAGGCCTCCGCTGCTCGCGGCGGAACGTTTGCAGATTCCGAGGTCGCCCTTAAAAAACTGGCCGCGCGGGCGTCGCAACTGCCGCTAGCGCTCGAGGCGGCCCGCATTCACGAAGAAGCCGTCGCCGAACTTGAAAAGGACGACGACGGCCTATTGGAGATCACGGGCAGGGAACCAATTCAGTAGTTCCGCATTTGATAATCCTTTTCGTCGTAAACGCCATCTCCATTAAGATCCGCATGGCCGCCATTCTGGCTCAGCATATGGGCGATCTCAGACTGAGGCGCCTTCAGTAGGCGAAGGACAGCCAACTGATAAATGTTTGCTTCCGATTCCGCAGGCGTACCGGCTTGATACTTTCCAGACCTATATTGCCAGAAATGAACGGTTTCGTGGATGAATACGCTGGCGAGCCATGTCTTTGATGCGTTGAATGTTGTTGGGGCGATGTCTATAGCGCCGTCTTTGAAGTTTGCTCCGCTCTTTTCGGCCGACCTGATCTTAAGCTCATATTTGAGCATCCAGGAATAGTATTGACTTGCATTCTTCTGAAGCATGTCGAGGCACTCGTTGCACTTTTCGGTGAACGTATTTGCCGCGATACCTTTGTTGTTTCCAATTACGACGATAGAACCCATTTTATAATCCTCCAGGAGATCCAATGGGGGACGCACTTCGAGCAGTTATTTTGCGAAGACCGGGGGAAGAGCGAAAGTAACCGCAGAGGCCGTTCCGAACGCATGAATTGAACCTGTATGTACAGGTGGGTGGCGTCACGCCTCCGAAGAAACGCATTAGCCGGAACCTCTGGCAACTTCCCGTAAGACCTTGCACTGGAACCGGCATCGGCCCCCCTCAATTCAAGTGTTGGCTCAATTATTATTGCGACGGTGACAAACCCCGCAGTAAAGTTCTTTCGCCTAGCGTAATTCTAACACATCGTGGCAGGCCAAAGCACAAACAAAAAAACCGGGTGAACACCCGGTGCTTTGATCTGATTTTTTAATAAGATCACTGCTCCACATCAAATTCCTGGGGCGCATGCTCCCGATACTTTAATACTCGGTCCAGCATTTCTGCACATTCGGCACTGCGTGACGCAAGCTGCAGGTCAGCCTGATGCTGAGCATCCTGAAGTTGATGGTACTCATCGGCGATATGAAGTGCAGCCAGGATGGCGACTTTAAGCGAATCAACAGTGAATGTGCCGGAAGAGATCTCGCGCATCTTATGATCGACATATTCGGCCAGTTTTAGAATGTAGTCGTTATCACCATCCGAACGGATACTGTAAGTCTGATTATATATCTCGACCCTGATCGTCTGTTCCGATTCAGTATGCTGTTTGGCGGTTATCATGACGCATGCCTCCCGACAGCCTCGGCTACGTCGCCATCGATTATTGTGATCGCGTCAAGCATTGCTTCAACCTTTAGTTGAATAGCGTCACGCTCAGATAGCAAATTAGCGATCTTCTCTTCTAGCCGCGTCCGTTCCTCAAATATGTCGTGTGTGCTGCGCCGAAGTTCGAGAAGTTCGCGTTCGACCTTTTCCTTTTCTTCGCGCATCTTTTTCGCGTACTCGATAGCAAGATATATCTTGTCCTCGAGATGCGAGAATTTCTCCATTCCCGTTAAGCCGTTCATTCAGCTATCTCCGTGGTGTTGCGCAGCATCAAAACTTGTAACTCCGATCATGGATACTTTGAAAGAAAAGTTCAAATTTTAACAT
>CAYTDJ010000082.1:0-4237 GCA_964436265.1 uncultured Chloracidobacterium sp.
CGGCGCGCGTGACCGCAAAATAGTACTCCGGTTCTGCTAGGTTTTGGTTGTCGGGCTGAAGGTGAACCTGGCCGCCGTAAGGCGCGATAATGCGTCCCGCATTTACCATCGTCGGCCCGGGAACCTTGCCCTGCTGGATCGCTCTCCGAACGCTCGTGCAAGCGTAATTGCCTTCGTTGCCGACATCGCGAACGCTGGTAAACCCGCTTTCCAGCATCGTCCTTGCATTTACCACGCCCTCGATCGAGCGATACGAATCCGGATCGAGCAGCGTCGTAAAGTAGTAGTTTCCATGGTCTCTCGCCTCTATAACATCCATGCAAAGGTGCGTATGCATGTCGAATAATCCGGGAAGAACAACGCTCTTTGACAGATCAATGACATTAGCTCCGGCTGGTATCGACGTGTTCGAACCGATCGCAGTGATCTTGCCGTTTTCGACCAGGATGATCTGATTCGTCTTGACCTCACCGGTTTCGGTATCGACCATTCTGCCGGCCCTGATGGCGGTCACCTGACCGATGGCAGTAAAAACCAGGAAGAGACATAATAAGAAAGCTGAAGGAACGAATTTAGACATTTTGACCTCCGGAATTCCGCTTAGGATAAAGAGAGAAGTAAAACGGGTGTAAAACTAACACAGAAAATCGCTATGACAAAGGAAACGATCCTCAAGCAGTACGACCGCTGCTACAACGAAAACGGATGGTTCGTCGCGGTTCGAAACGCGATCGAGGGACTGACTGTCGAACAGGCCGCGTGGAAGCCGGACGATTCGGTCAACTGCATCTGGGAAACGCTCTCGCACCTCTACTACTACAACAACGCTTACCTTCAGCGGTTCAAGGGGATCGAATACGAATACGACGTGACAAACAACAATGATACTTTCAACACCGGTGAATATACGGAAGCTGAATGGCAAGCCGATGTCGCACGTTTCGATGCCGTTATGTCTGAATGGCGATCGTTAATTGCGGCCGCTGATGCGTCGAAATTCTCCGAACCGGTCCCGACCAACATGTCCCGCAACTGGGCCGATCTGATCGCCGATGTTAACGCTCACAACGCATACCACGGCGGACAGATCGTGCTATTAAGAAAACTGCAAAGGGCGTGGGATGCAGGCAGCGGCGTTTCCTGAGCAAATAGAGATCAACGCTAGAAGAGTGTCCTTACGAGTTTCAACAAACGGCCTTCCAGGCCCTTTTGTAATTCGCCGCCACCCGAGAGGTCCGTGTTACCAACCAGGATCGATGCAGTTTTACTTTTTTGATCCACATCGATATAGCTAAAAAAGCCGTTCTGGTGGCCGCTATGGCCAATTAGGGTATGTCCGTTTATCTCTGAAACGAAAAATATGAGTCCGATCCTTGACTGTCCCGGCGGATTCCCGTCGGCACCATCGCCGGCGTCAAGGCCTGGTCGCCACATTTCTTCAAGCGAGGCGCGTTTCAAAACTTCATCGTAAATAGCCTGTTTCTGCGGGTCGCCGACAAGAAAATTCAAATACTTCACCATGTCGGAGACAGGCGAATTCAGGCCGCCGTTTGATACGGTTATACCCGTATTAGCGTCGAATCGGCCTTCGGTACGTTTTCCATTTTGAACGTAATAGGAGTGTGAACGGTATTTCAACAGGTGATAGGGAGTCGCGTCGAAATAGCTGTGGTACATCTCGAGCGGTTTGAGGATATTCTTATCGATATATACCTCGTAATCGTCGCCGGTCAGCTTTTCGATGATGCGTCCTAAGAAAATAATACCCGGGTTCGAGTAGCTGAATTTGCTTCCGGGCTTGAACAAAATTTCGGTGAACGGGAACATTGCGACAAGCTGCGAATACTCCGTCGGCTCGAAAGGTTCCCAGTCTTGTCCTTTGTCCCACGGCCACGTCGATCCCCTAAATCCTGCCGAATGCGTCATCAGATGTCTGATCGTTATCTCGTCCATCGAACCGAACTTATTATGGACGTCGCGCAGTTCGGGCAGATACTTTGTCACGGGATCGTCCAGCTTCAGTAGTCCGCGGTCCCGCAGCTGCATGATCGCGATGCCTGTAAAAGGTTTGGTGTTCGAAGCCCAATGGTAGATCGTATTTTGATCTACGGCCTGGTTCTTTTCGATGTTTGCCAGGCCGTAGTATTCTTCGGCGATCTTCTTGTTGTCTTTCAGAAATACGAAGCTGCTCCCTACGATGCCTGCCTCTTTTAGTTCCTTGAGATAAGTTTGGCGAAAGGCTGCGAATTTATCGGATTGAGCGGTCATCTGAAGCGTAAATATTAGGATGGACGTGAAACAAAGTACGGTTCGAAAAGCAATGTTCATTTTGTACGAATAGTCGGGTATCGATAGGAGACAACTAAGCTAAGATCGCGAAAAGACATGCGGCCCGAACTCAGGCTATACGAAAGATCTCGCGGTAACCACCGTCAACCAGGTCCATGTATCCGGCCATTGCTTCCTGAACGCCGGGAAGAGAGCCGTAATCCTGCATCGTCTTGGCGAAGGCGGCAAGGTCTTCCACTTCGTTTTCGATAACGACAGTCCAAAATGACGCGACCTCATCCACAAGAACTCGTTCACTGACGACCGAACCTGCGTCCCGCATTATCGCGTTGGCATTCTTTAGCTTCTCGATCAACGCCTTTGCCTTACCCGGTTTACACTTAAAAACATTCCGTACGACAAACATATGGCACCTCCGTTCTATTGGATTCGGCGATTGTAACATGAAAGCCAATGTTCATTGTTGCCTATATTTGAGGGAGAGTTTATGTAAGAATTACGGCGTTATGCGGCGGCTACATCTGATATTCGGCATTCTCCTTTTTGTTGCCTTTCTAGTCACCGGGCAATTTATGCGTGCCGACTTTCCGGACAAGGAAATTATTTCACAGGAACTTCGGCTACTCATGAGGTCGCGGCATATCTACATTCTGTTTTCGTCGCTGATCCACCTCGCACTTGGATCTTATCTAAGCATCCAAGCCGCTAACGCTGTTCGGGTGGTTCAATACCTCGGTTCGAGCTTGCTCTTCGTTTCGAGCGGGCTGCTTGTCTGGGCATTCGTTTCGGAGACTTATACGCTTCAACATTACTCCGACCTCAGCCGCTACGGTATCTATACTTCGCTTGGCGGCGTATTACTCCATCTTGTCGGCGGCATCGGCCAGAAACACGACCACTAGATAGATCGCACCTCTGCTGCTCGAAGTTTGAACGACACACCTGTTAACGCTCGCGTTTCCGCCTGTAATACAATATAGGTTTATGAGCGTTTACGAAGGATTATCCGAATCTCAACAGTTTGCCTGCCGTGTGATAGCCGACCACGCGCGTTCGACCGCATTTGCTATTGCCGACGGTATTTTGCCCGGCAATGAGGGGCGAAACTATGTGCTCCGTAAGATAATGCGGCGAGCGATCTATCACGGCCGCGAACATCTCGGACTCAAGGACGCGTTTTTTTACAAGGTCTGTGACCTAGTCGTCGATGAGATGCGCGGCGCCTATCCGGAGCTTGAGACCCAGCGGGATTTTATCGGCAAGATGGTACGTCTCGAAGAGGAACGGTTTGGAAATACAGTGACCGTGGGACTTGGGAAGCTCTCAGAACTTGAGATCGACGTAACCACGCCCGTCGATGCACTATTCACGCAGGTGGCAAGGCTCTACGATACTTTCGGCACACCCAAGGACCTGATCCGCGTTTACCTTGAGGAAAAAGGGCTCGAGTTTGAAGAAGACGACTATAACGAGAGATTTGAAACAGCTCTACAGGATCTTCAAAAACAATCAGGGATCGGTCAGACGCAAAGGAAATCTGAGATCAATCCTATGTATGCACAGATCGCCGAAGCGGTAGGTGCAAACAAGTTTCACGGATACGAAACCACACGGCTCGACGTGGCTGAAGTGGCAGCTCTCGTTAAGGGTGAAGAGCAAGTAGATAAATTGAGCGAGGGCGAAGAAGGCCTGATCGTTCTGAAAGACACTCCCTTCTACGCTGAATCCGGCGGCCAGGTCGGTGATGTCGGCAGCCTCTCAAATACAGGTGTTCAGGTAAGGGTTCTGGACACATTCGCCCCGATCCCAGGAGTCATTTTGCACAAATCGCGGATCGAACGCGGCACAATAAAAGCCGGAGACGAAATTGCGGCGGTAGTTGACCGTCAAAAACGCGATGCAACACGACGAAATCACACCGCGACGCACCTGGTGCACGCCGCGTTGA
>CAYTDJ010000082.1:4337-8730 GCA_964436265.1 uncultured Chloracidobacterium sp.
CGCGATGCAACACGACGAAATCACACCGCGACGCACCTGGTGCACGCCGCGTTGAAAGAAGTTCTCGGAACGCACGTGAAACAAGCGGGTTCCGTCGTTGCGCCTAATTATCTACGATTCGATTTCACCCACTATCAGCCGATGAGCGACGCAGAGATCCAGGAAGTCGAGGATTTGGTGAATCGATACATCCTGCAGAATGAACCGGTCACGACCAACATGATGGCCCTTGAGGATGCGATGCGTTCCGGTGCCGTTGCGATGTTCGGCGAAAAGTACGGGGCCGAGGTCCGTGTGCTGAAAGTAGGCGACGGAAACTTCTCGATGGAGCTGTGCGGCGGTACTCACGTGCGGGCGACCGGCGACATCGGCAGCTTTAAAATTACTTCGGACGAGGCAATCGCTTCGGGTGTTCGACGCATCAGAGCAATTACCGGTTTTGACGCTTTTGCGCGTTTCCGCGAGGACGAAGTACTTATTGACCGAAGCCTCGACGTATTGAAAACACAGCGAGATCAGCTTCCAGTCGCCATCGAAAGGCTCCAGGACGAACTGAAACGCACTCGCCGCGAGATCGACGAACTGAAGTTGAAGATCGCAACCGGAGCGTTTCGCGAGACGTCTTCAAATGGTGACGATGCACGCGAGATCGCGGGTGTAAAGGTCATCGGCAAGATCGTCGAGGGCCTTGACGCAAACGGAATGCGGCAGCTGTCAGACACGCTGCTTGCGAGACTAAAGTCCGGTGTGGTCGTCATCGGCCGTAAAGAAGAAGGCAAAGCGGGCATCATCGTCCGTGTTTCCGATGACCTTACGGCAAGGGTCAAGGCCGGAAACGTGATCAAGGAAATAGTGCCGATCGTTGGCGGAAAGGGCGGAGGCCGCCCTGATATGGCGGAAGGCGGCGGGACCGAACCCGATAAACTAAACCTTGCGATCGACGCTAGCTATAAAGTAATTGAAACATTTCTGGCCACCTGACTCGTTTATTTATAAGGTCAGAGTTCTTTGAGCACCGTAGGTACGCGCAACTAAGTTGTCATAAAAGCGTGGAATACGGTGTTTACCATTTACGGGCTAAGTGTCTGTGTTGAAAAAATGCTGGCGGGCGAAACATTTGGGCGGTACGAGATCCGCAACAAGATCGGCGAGGGCGGAATGGGCGAGGTGTATTCCGCGCTCGATCTCGAACTTGACCGAAATGTTGCCATAAAGCTCTTGCCCAATGAATTTACCGAAGACGAAGAACGCCGTCTGCGTTTTCGTCAGGAAGCCCGCGTTGTTTCATCGCTCAATCATCCTAACGTCATTACTATCTACGAGATCGGCGAGAACGATTTCGGCCATTTTCTAGCTACCGAATACGTCGAAGGCAGAACCCTTCGCGAGATCATCAAACGGGAATCGCTAACGCTCCAGCGCATTCTTAAGATAATCGAACAGGCCGGAAACGCTCTCGTCGCTGCACATCACGAACGCATCGTTCATCGCGACATCAAGCCCGAAAACATAATGGTCCGCCGAGACGGTATCGTAAAGGTCCTTGATTTCGGCCTCGCAAAACCGGTCACGGGTTTCAAGAACGGTGACAATAGCACCGACAACAAGACCATCCCCGGAACGGTAATGGGAAGTGCCCGCTATATGTCGCCTGAACAGGCACGCGGGCTCGAGGTCGATGAACGTACCGATATCTGGAGCCTCGGTGTGGTTCTTTATGAACTGCTCGTCGGCAAAGCGCCTTTTGACGGGCCGACCACCGCGGACACGCTCGGGGCAGTGATCTATCAGGATCCGGAACCGATCGGAAACCTACTGCCGAACGCGCCGGTAGAGCTGCAGCGGATCGTCCGCAAAGCTTTGCAGAAGGACCGCGAGGAACGATATCAGGATATCAAGGATTTTGCGCTCGACATTAAGGAGCTTCTTTACGACATAGAGCACGCGAACAGCGGAAACCGTACGAACCACGTGATCTCGAATCCGGAGTTTACCGAGAATC
The DNA here is from genome assembly GCA_964436265.1 of uncultured Chloracidobacterium sp. Taxonomy (GTDB): domain Bacteria; phylum Acidobacteriota; class Blastocatellia; order Pyrinomonadales; family Pyrinomonadaceae; genus OLB17. Next base: position 6,340 of record CAYTDJ010000082.1, read on the forward strand.
CGACGATCATCCATCGTACTGTCAGCGGCAATCATCCGACCGATAAAACAAATGTCGCGGTTTCCGGAAAAACATATATTGCGCCGCAGCGTTCCCGTTCTCGCTTCGCTGCCTACGCATTGCCGCTGCTCGCGGCCGCCCTCCTGCTATTTGGCGGCATCGCTTTTTACAGTTGGAGTACGGCGGCTACACCGCTAGCGGCGACCGCGTTCGAGCGTCCGCAAATATCGCGTATTAACACGGATGGCCGCGTGCTCTTGCCTTCGATCTCACCCGATGGAAAGTATGTTGCATACGTTTCCGGCGAGATCGGAAGCCGTAGTCTCGTTGTAAGGCAGATCGCAACGGACAGTTTGGTTACGGTCGTCCAACCGACGAATCTCAATCTTCAGTCGATAACGTTTTCGCCGACTGGAGATCATATCTATTACTGCCAGACGAGCCCTGACTTTTCGATCAACACGCTTTACCAGGTTCCCACGCTCGGCGGGACGCCGAAGAAACTGATCGAGGATGTTGACAGCGCTGTAACGTTTTCACCGGACGGCAAGCAGTTCGCATTTATGCGGCATCGGAGCGAACCAAACGAAGACGTTATCTTCCTCGTGAATACGGACACGCTCGCAATGGAGCCGCTTATCTCGAACAGGGCCACGGAGTATGACTTTTTCGGAAGCCGGCTAGCTTGGTCGCCGGACGGAAAGACGATCATAATGGGTGCCGGAAAGCGGCAAAGCGGCTTTGTTGAGAAGACGGACGTTGCCGAGATACTGATCTCAGAGAAGAAGGTGCGCCCAGTCAATCGACGCGAGTTTTTCTTTATTTCAAACGTAGTCTGGTTTGCAGACGGATCTGGTTTTCTGTTTTCGGGCAGGGAAAACGAGAACGGGCCGAACCAGATATGGCGTTCCTCGTATCCCGGCGGCGAAGTTGTCCAGATCACGAACGATTTCAATGATTATCTTGATGTAAGCATTTCGGCTGATGGCCGCAATATCGTCACGATAAAGGGCGATACGGTCTCGTCGGTTTGGCGATTTTCGCCTTCGACCAAGGCGAACACCCAGCTGATCAGCGATTCGCGAAACCTCGAAGGAATGCTTGGCATCGTTCCTCGGCGAGACGGGAAACTGCTCTACACACGGAACGACGGAAAGGAATCGGACCTGTGGATCTCGGACGCCGATGGAAAGAACGCAAAGGCGTTGCTTGCTGAGCCCGGTTACTCGGTCGCTCCGGTCACGACGCCTGATGAGAGATACATAGTCTTTAATCTTCAAAAAGATAAGTCATCGGGCATTTATCGTGCCGATGCAGATGGAAAGAACGTTGTCCGCCTGAGCGACGAAAATCCTGAGAACGTCGATTTTAATCCCCAGATCACGCCCGATGGCAAGTTCGTCATCTTCCAGAGGAGGTCGGGTAAAGACGAACGATTTTCGCTGATGAGGATTTCGGTAACTGGCGGCCCGATCGAAGAACTGTACTCCGCTGAAAACTGGAGCGTCTTTCAGCCGCGAATCTCGCCGGATGGTAAGCACATCGCGTATGTGACCTACGACGTCAAGACGTTTCAGAAGAAATTGATGATCGCGGCTCTCGAAAACGGGAGTTTTGGCAAGGTAGAAAACACGCTGGAGTTTAATCTGATAAATCAGTTCACGTGGTCGCCGGATAGCCGCTCGCTTACGATCTCGACCAACCGGGGAGGTTCGATGAACATCTGGCGTCAGCCGATCGACGGCTCGGCCGCCACCCAACTGACCGAATTTAAATCGGGGAAGATCATGAATTTTGCGTGGACCGCCGACGGGAAAGAGCTGATCATTGCCCGCGGGAATACGAATAACGATCTTATCCTTATTAAGGATTCTGATCGTGCTGCGCAAAGTCAGACGGTCACATCTGTCGCAAATCGACAACGGTCCATCTTCGATTCGATCTTCCAGATCTTCAGCAGCGTTCGCTGACGAATTCCTTTACGCCTTCGATCAATCTTTCGATCTCTTCACTTGTTGTGTATGCCGAGCAACCTATCCTGACAAGGCCCTGATCCGCAATGCCCAATCGTTCGACGACCGTCGCCGCATAAAAATCGCCATGCGAGATGAACATCCCGCGTGCCGCGAGAAACTTGCTGACATCTTCTGAAGGGATGTCACCCACGGTGAACGAAACGAGCGAGGTTCGTCTCGCATCGAGTCCGGGCCCGTAAACCCTAACGCCTTCAATATCGTTCAGTCCGTTCCACAACATTGAAGTGAGTTCGCCATCGCGCTCGTGCATTGATGAAAACGCGCTCGCAAGTGACTCTCTTCTTGTCGAGCCGGTTCCGAGCGATGCGATAAAATCCACCGCAGCCGCTGCTCCGACGATCGATTCGTGGCTTTG
>CAYTDJ010000083.1:0-8684 GCA_964436265.1 uncultured Chloracidobacterium sp.
GATAGAGATCGGTGAGCCGACCGTCGAAGAGACGTTTCAGATCCTTAAGGGCCTTAAACGTTTTTACGAAGAACATCACGGCGTGAAATACTCGACCGAATCATTGCGAACGGCAGCAGAGCTTGCCGGAAAATATATCAACGATCGATATTTGCCGGACAAGGCGATAGACGTGATAGACGAAGTAGGTGCATCGGTCAAACTGCTGCCTGAGAACAAGCGGCCGAAAAAGGTTTCGGTTCAGATGGTGGAAAACACCATCGCGCGCATGGCGAAGATACCGCCGAAGACGGTCGTGGCCGATGAGAAGCTCAGATTAAAGACGCTTCGCGATGACCTGAAGAAGATGATCTTCGGTCAGGATGAAGCGATCGATAGAGTGGTAGATGCGATACAGATATCGCGGGCAGGTTTGGGACATCAAACAAAGCCGGTCGGATCATTTCTTTTCTCCGGGCCGACAGGAGTTGGTAAGACAGAAGTTTCAAAACAGCTTGCGGAGATACTCGGTGTCGAGTTCATTCGTTTCGACATGAGCGAATATGCCGAGCCTCACACGGTATCAAGATTGATAGGTGCACCGCCGGGATATGTAGGATTCGATCAAGGCGGTTTGCTGACCGAAGCGATCATGCGAACCCCGCATGCTGTTCTTGTACTTGATGAGATAGAAAAAGCGCATCCTAATCTTTTCAACTTGTTGCTGCAGGTGATGGACTCAGCAACGCTTACAGACAACAACGGAAAGAAAGCTGACTTCAGAAATGTCATTTTGATAATGACAACGAATGCCGGTGCGCGTGAATTGTCGTCGGGCGGCGTCGGCTTTCGAAATGCGTCCGATACAAAAGGAAATGCAAAAGGCGTTATCGAGAGAACGTTCACGCCTGAGTTTCGCAATCGGCTTGATGCATGGGTTCCTTTCAAGGCGCTCGATATCGACATCATCAAACTGATCGTCGATAAGTTCATCAACGAACTGAATGGACAGCTTGCAGAGAAACGTGTACTCGTAAAATTGAGCGAAGATGCTCGCGAGTGGTTAGCGAAGAATGGCTTCGATGCTCGCTATGGTGCGCGGCCGATGGCGCGTCTGATACATGAGAAGATCAAACAGCCGCTTGCGAATGAGATCTTGTTCGGCAAACTCGTGCAAGGCGGAAGCGTTCTTGTATCGAGCAAAGACGACGAATTGCATCTTGAGTTTTAGCCTGTATTTATCGAATCAAAAAGCCCGGCGAAGGATCGTCGGGCTTTTTACTTTTCCTTAGAAAGAGAGTTGAGATCAACTACTTTTTCTTTGGAGCTGCTTTCTTGGCTGCCGGTTTCTTTGCTGCTGCTTTCTTCGGAGCTGCTTTCTTAGCTGCCGGTTTCTTAGCTGCTGCTTTCTTCGGAGCTGCTTTCTTCGCCGGAGCGGCCTTCTTAGTTGCCGCCGCTTTCTTAGCTGCCGGTTTCTTAGCTGCTGCCTTTTTCGGAGCCGCTTTCTTTGCTGCTGGTTTTTTGGTTGCTGCCATTAGTATCCTCCGTATATGTTGTGGTGTTAAAAAACTACCGCACTAAATTTAGCATAATTCGTCAACTAGTTGTTAACAAAAAAGTGGTGCGCATGAAATTTTTTTAAACTTTTTTTCAAGTGACTTTTACGTGATTAGAAACTGCTTCTCAAATAAGATCGAATGATCTCATCGATCAGCGAGATGATCATCACAAAACTCTTCTTTATCGTCGTTCAGCATCACGCCGATCCAAGCTTCATTCTTCTTCGTCGAGACTCAACTCTGCGATCTTTCCGCTCTCATCGATAACTAATCGCCAGAGAAAGATCCTTTGCGAAGTTTTTGCGATGCAAGTGATCGTATCTTTCCCGTCGACGTTCTCTCGCTTTACGATCTCGATCGAGACTGGCGGTGCAAATTTTCTGATCCGTACGCTCAGATCTTTAGCGCGTGGTGCGTTCAAACTCCGCGTGAGCTGAGTCGTGAAAAGTTGATCATCGACACTTCCATCGAATCGTCCGCGTATGGCGGCAGAGAGCTTTTCGGTAATCGCCGGATCCGCTGAAACCCGCATATTTACTGCCTTTAGCGACATTGACGGAATATATTGCTTTGCGATGTCAGCTGCAATAAGCGAACCCATTCCGTTCTCACCGAGATTGGTCAATGCGATCACGGTAACGTCATCATCAACATAACGAAAGATCGCCGCACCGAATCCAGCGGTCTGTCCGGTGTGGCCGATAAGCTTGTGTCCGCGGACATCAGAGATGCGCCATCCAAAGCCATAAGGAGATAGTTTTCCGTTGTTGAATGTGAACTGTGTCCAGATCATCTTCTTGCTTTCAGCGCTAAGAAATTTGTCTCCGCGTAGAGCAGCTTCCCACTTTGTCATGTCGCTGATCGTAGAAACGATCGAACCCGCGCCCATCAAGTCAGTCAGGTTTCCGTCGCGTCCGTTATGACGGTTGTCTCTCCACTCGTATCCGTTCGCGCGCAGCGGAATAACAAATTGCGGATCTCGGTCCGCTGTCTTTGTCATGCCGAGCGGAACAAAAATTCTTTCGCGCATAAAGTCGAAATATTTTTTTCCGCCTTGAGTTTCGATGATATACGCGAGCAGATTGAACCCGCTGTTGCTGTAGATGTTCTTCTCTCCGGGAATGAATTCGAGCGGGTAAGGTGAGAGCTTTTTGATGAAGTCGGCCATCGACATTCGCTGCGAGAGATCGAAACCATCAAGGCCTGTGTAGCTTTTGATCCCGGAAGTATGGGTGAGCAGATGGCGAACGGTAACGTCCTTCCATGCTTCCGGAGTATTCGGCAAATATTTTGAGATGCGCTCATCAAGGTTAACCTTTCCGTCCTGAACGAGCAGCATTACTCCGGCGGCCGTCATTTGTTTTGAAACAGAACCGATCTCGAATACGGTCTCTGTTGTTACCGGAACACCAAACTCAAGACTCGCAACGCCATAGCCTTTCATACGAACGACGCGTCCGTTCCTGACGACGGCAACCGCGGCACCCGGAATGTGCCGCTCGGCCATGAACATCTTGACGCGGTCGTCTATCTTGTCAGCAAACGCGACGGACGAAAGTACAAAGGAGATCAGTGCGGCGAAAATGATCGAACTCAGTTTGTTTCTCATTATTTGGTTCAGCGGCGGTCAAGGGGTTTTCAGATTCACAGTATAGGCATACTATTCCACTATGCAAACAGATGTGCTCATCACCGGTGCGGGGCCAACGGGTCTGGCCCTCGCTAATCAACTTGCTCGTTTCGGTGTCGATTTCGTGATCATCGACCATCGCGAAGGGACTACGCCCCATTCCAAGGCGATCGGCGTACAAGCGCGAACGCTTGAGATCTATGATCAGATGGACATCGCCGGTTCCCTGGTCTCAAAGGGCTGGCACGCGGAAAAAGTTCGGCTCGTCGGTGGGGGCGAGATCCGCGGCGAGATAGATCTTCGGAGTATCGGAACGGGAATGAGTCCGTTTCCGTTTCTTCTTATTGTCGAACAAGGACTCCACGAGGCCCTTCTTTATGATCATTTGAAAGAATCAGGCCGCGATGTAAGCTGGTTGACCGAACTCTTGGAGTTTTCGCAGGATGAGGCAGTCGTTCGAGCGATCATTGGTGCCGGGGAGGGTCGCAAAGAAATCACCGCAAAGTATCTCGTCGGTTGCGACGGCGCTCATAGTCTCGTCCGGCATTCGCTGGGGCTCAAATTCGAGGGCGCCACGTTCGAGCGGCTTTTCTATGTTGCGGACGTAGAGATCGATTGGGAGTTTTCACACGACGCCCTTCACGTCAATCTTGGCGACGATACGTTGACCGCGTTTTTCCCAATGGTCGGCGACCGGCGCTGGCGCATAGTCGGTACGTTTCCGGAAGGGCATGAGAAAGACCCGGATGACATCCTATTCGAGGAGATCGAACACCAGGTTTCGCTCGACACATCGCTAAAGTTCGACATTACGAAAGTTAATTGGAATTCGGTCTATAAAGTTCACTCGCGCGCCGTCGAGCGCTTCAGCTTCGGACGCTGCTTTTTAGCCGGAGACGCTGCTCATATCCACACACCTGCGGGAGCGCAAGGAATGAATACCGGCATCCAGGACGGCTACAACCTTGCGTGGAAACTTGCCGAGGTAACGAAACATAATGCACCACTTTCATTGCTCGACACATACAATGAGGAGCGGCTGCCGAATGCCAAGCGGCTGCTCAATACAACAGATCGTCTTTTCGATTTTGCCGCGAGCGACGAATGGCTGACGTCTTTTCTTCGCAAATACGTCTTTCCTTATGTTGCAAATTTTGCGTTGAGCTTTGACGCAGTGAAGCAGATCGTTTTCCCTTTGGTGTCACAGATTGGCATCAGTTATCGTGAGAGCTCATTAAGCGAGATCGTTGGCAGCTTTAGCGTAACCGCCGGCGACAGAATGCCATGGATCGAGATCGACGGGCGAAGCATCTATGACGACCTGCACGCCCCGATGTTTCATTTGGTCGTATTCTCAGACGGCAAGGCAGACATACCGCCGCTCCCGGACGAACTTATGCAGCGATGGAACGGCCGCATCGATTCGCATTTCTATTCGCTCAATGACAAAGCGATCGAAACATTCGGATGCGGTCACACGTTCTTCATGATACTGCGTCCTGACAATTACATCGGTCTCATCTCTGATCAACTCTCACCTGAGCTTATTGAGAACTATCTGAGCAGGTTCGAATAGTATTTCAAAGATCAGTTTCCTATCGGATCGCCGGGCGGCGTTGCTAGCGGCGTGGTCGCCTTTCGCGGTTCCGCGGGACGTGCGAGGAATTTCTCGATATCGTCAACGGTCGAACGATAATGCGACGCGGTGTCGCCCGTCGCCGGTGTCCGTTTGAGCGAGGCAGCAAGAGTTCGCAGTGCTTCGGTCGCGACGGTTCGTACCTGCGAACTGGCGTTCGCGTTAGCAGCGAGATCCATTAATTTAGATACAACAACGCTTTGTACGGCCCTCTGAATCACGGCAACGTTTGCGTCAACTGGAACCGGCGAACGCCACGTCGCTTTGATCAGAGCATCGACGATCTCGCGGAAATGCGGGCTCGTTTTGTTTCGCGCGTTTTGGTTGATCGTTCGTGCGGCGCGATTCGGTTCGAGCAGACCGCTGATCGTAAAGTCCGCAGCGATCTCGGCGGCACCGATCGCGTCGAACATCGGCGATGTTCGTTTGGCAAATAGTTCCGAACGGCCCGAACCGTATCCGTAAGCGGTCGGCGGCATCAGGCGAAGCACATTCTCGGGAATCGCGAGTTCCTTCGGATCGATAGTCGCAAGTAGCGCATTAAGGGCGTCGCGTTGTCGATCGGCCGGAACAGGTTCGGCGACGCGTGCCGGATTTGGCCCATTAGATTCACGTACGGCGAACGTGTAATAAACGCCGCCGATGGTCTTGGTCGCCGCTGTAACCTGATAGCGATGATGCAGGTAAAGCGGCAGAAATTTAAGTTCGAGTTCGGACATCGGAGCTCCGGTCGGAATGTTTTGAATGCCGAACTGATCGAGCCCGATGCGGCGGACCTGCATTTCGTGGCGAAGCATCGCGACCGGATCAGGCCCGTTGTCCCACAAATTCGCGAGCGGATTTGCCGCACTCGCGGGCCGGGCATCGCTGTCGGAGAGGAACAACATCCCGTTCGTGATGCCGTCACGGACTACCTTGTTCAATTCCGCATCTTCATTCGCACCGGGTGCAAACTGAGCATAGGAGTAGGTGACCGAAAACTTGTCGAACGCGCCGATGCCGACGGCATACGCGTTTGAAAAATCGAGCTTCCCATTTTTTATCTCGACCAGCGGTGCGGGGTAATCCATCACTGACCCGCGTCCATAAGTGCTGGCGGCAAAATTGTGTGTAAAGCCAAGAGTGTGCCCGACCTCATGTGCCGAAAGCTGACGAATGCGGGCGTAAGACATTGACGTGATCTCGGCGGCGGAACTGTCAGTCTCGAGATAATCGACGTCGGGCATCAGACCGAAATCGCATGCGACGCTTGCGTTCTTATATTGCGGCGACATACCGGCACCGAGCAGAAAATCCTGTCTGGCTCGCTGCGAATCGAGCGTTACGTCGCCCTTCAATATCTCGCCCGTACGCGGATCTACAACGCTGTCGCCTATCGACCAGCCACGTGTCGCACGATGTACCCAATTGATCACGTTATAGCGAATGTCCATCGGATCTGCATCGGGCGGCAGAACGCGCACCTGAAACGCATTGCGGAAACCGGCGGCTTCAAATGCCTGGTTCCACCACGACGCTCCTTCGATCAGAGCGTCCTGTATGGCTTTCGGCGCGCCGCTATCGACGTAATACACGATCGGCTTGATCGGATCGCTGACAGCGGCGTTTGGGTCCTTCTTTTCCAAGCGATGCCGGATGATCAAACGCTTTTCGAGATCTTCGTTTATGTCCGTTCCGTAATCGTAAAAATTGATCGAGATGGCGCCGGTGCGCGGGTCGAATCTCCGCGGCTTGTATTGATCATCGGGAAGCTCGACAAATGAGTGGCGTTCACGAACGGTTACATGTTTTCCGGTCGGCGTTACCTGGTTGACGAGGTTGCCAGGCTCAGAGTTGGTCGTCAGCGTAACGGTCGCTTCGACCTCGGTGTTTTTTGGAAAGCCTTTCGTATTTGGCAGGTAAAGCGCGCTGCGGCTCTCGTCAAAACTGAAATTTCCTTGCCTTGCGCCGTTGATGCGTTCGGCAACGCCGTGGGCATCGCGGATAAGAAAACTTGTAGCGTCGACCAACAGCCGGTCGCCCTCGGCGGCTTCGATCTTGAAACCCCAGATCACCGAACGCGCAAAAGACTCTTCGACCGACTTCTTCTGTCTTGCATCTCCCGACGCGCGAAAATCATAGTTTGGCTGAACGAGCAGCACCTTGTTCCCGGCACGTTCGAACTGAACGACCTTTGTCGTTCCCAGCTGCCCGCGGTCGAGCCCGATCGGGTTTGACCCGACGCCGGTCGGCAGGCTGACGAGATAGAGGAACTCCTTATTGAACCGCGATATCTCGATATAGATCTTGCCTTCGTCACTGTTCACATAGAGAGGAACGAAGCCGTCGATCTTCTGCATTTTTTCCGTAAATGCGGCGATCGTTTTTCGTTGGGTCGACTGGGAAACAATGTGACCGGCGAGACACGCAACTATAGCGATGAATAGAAGAGTTCGTTTCATGTTCGTATATTGAATTGAAAAAAGTGCTGAAAACTTAACACTAATACGGATAGGAATACAAAGTTGTTTATCGTTTCTTTCGCAGAGTCACAAGTATCGCGTCGCCGATCTTGCGCTCGCCTTCTTTGTCGGACGGCGTGTTGACGACCTTGCCGTCGAGAAACATTGTCGTCGAACCGCCGCCGTCGAGGTTCATCGCGTCGACCGCTCCGAGCGAGACGAGATAATCCGCCAATTCCTGCAGCGACATCCCTACGCTCACGCCCGGCTGGCGACCATCGACCGTCATCATCAGAAACTTTCCGTCCTTCAACTTCGCTACCGCCGTTCGCGGATGCCGCGTCTCGGCGAACGCCTTGCTCGCCTTTTCTTGCTCCCAAGTGATGTCGATCTTGCCGTTCTTGATAAGTTGGGGCACGCCGGCTACCGCATCCTCGATTCTTGGTGTGATCTGCTGGTATCCGCGCATGAACACAGGAACGAAACGCACTCTCTGTTTACGGTAGAACATCGAGTGCAGGTACTCTGCCTCAATGCTCATCTTGCCCGTGAGCGAAACCACAAAACCATCGTCTGGGATTCTGGTGTCTCCTTTTCCGTCCACCAACTCGAGCGATGAAGTTCGAGTACCATTTGGGTTACGAATGATCACTTCCACCCCTTTGTCGTCGGTAAGTGTCGTTGCCCCGAATTCTGGCGTGTAAATAAGAAATGATCCCATTCTACGATCGCGATTCACGTCGAAATTTAGGTAGATCTGGCCACTACTAATTAGCCCGACATCAGCCTTCAGCTGTCCGATTTCAACGTTGGTTCTTCTATTGGTGTTAACGATCGAGAGGGCAACACGTTCATTGACAGAGTCGCTCAGCAGTCTTCCATCGACGATCAGGAGCTCCGAGGCATCGCCCGCCCATGCACTCTTATCCAACCGAAAGAATCCTGCGTTGATCGCAGCAATGGCGTTTTTGCGTTTAGCGATGGATGAAGTGGTTTCGAGGCCGATGGCTTTGTCGAGGGCGTGGTGGACGTCGAGGCGGACCTTCTTGAGGTCAAGGCGGAGGAGGTTGATCTTCACCGGATCGCTGCCGAGTTTGTGTTCGACTTGGGCGTACTCGACGCCGGGGTGGAGTCGTTTGAAGTCCTGCGCGGGAGTTTTGCCACAGAGAGCACAGAGGACACAGAGGGTGAAAACCAATTGAACCGGATTGACGAATCGATAGATAGTCGGACGTTCGCGGAAGACCAGACTTGTATATTTCATATTCTCAGTGCTCTCTGTGACCTCTGTGGCTTATATTAAATCGAAGATGCGGATCAACGAAAGAGTCGTTCAGCTAAACGATAAGGAAACGAACACGAACGGGCGGTACGTTTTGTATTGGATGCAGATGTTCAAGCGGACGTCGTACAACCACGCACTTGTTTGGTCGATCAGA
>CAYTDJ010000084.1:0-8643 GCA_964436265.1 uncultured Chloracidobacterium sp.
CGAGCGCGACGATCAGCCCGATCCATTCGATCGGCCGCGGCCGAACGCCTTTCGAGAGCGAAACGCCGACCATCGTCAATTGCACACTCCCAAACAAGACAAGCGCGCCCGTCGCGGTCGTCAGGCCGAAGTATGCAAATGAAAAACAGATCGCATACGCAAACAAAAAGAACGCTGACGGCCATGACCCGCCGACACGCTCAAAGGCGGAAACACGACCGGTAGGGAGTGTGCCCGTATTAAATTCACTCTTATTCTTTTTGCCGGTTCGGTTTTTCGCAAACAAAAAGCTGATCACGGCAAGCATGACAGCACCGGACACAAGCCTTACGGCGGTAAAACCAGCAGCGTCCGCTTCGTCGCCCCGCAATGCCAGCCGGCACAGGATCGAATTGAACGCGAACGCCGTCAGAGCAAAAGCGGTGAGTAAAAATACCTTCATTTATGGTGAAAACGAGCGTTTTCACTCTAACAATACGCGTTCGTACCGTGCAAACGGCCATTGTCACGCCGACAATGGCGATTGTTTGGCTGACAATCGCGAATGTTTCTCTGACAATGGCGATTGTTTGGCTGACAATCGCGAATGTTTCTCTGACAATCGCGAATGTTTCTCTGACAATCGCGAATGTTTCTCTGACAATGGCCAATGTTTCTCTGACAATTGGAAAAAGTAGCCAAACATTTGCCAATGTCGGGCTACTTTTTGCGATTGTCAGACAACTTTTGGCTAATTATTCGCTGCTTTCGTCGTCGGTTTCGGCGACATTGGCCTTTCGTTCGGGACGAAGATGCGGGAAAAGAATGACGTCGCGGATCGAATGTTTATTGGTCAGCAGCATCACGAGACGGTCGATCCCGATACCGATTCCCGCAGCGGGCGGCATTCCGTAACTGAGCGCACGAACGTAATCTTCGTCCAGTACCATCGCCTCTTCGTCGCCGCGTTCGCGTTCGGACATCTGATCGACGAAACGTTCGTATTGCTCCTTCGGATCGTTCAGCTCAGAAAATCCGTTCGCGACCTCCATTCCGTTGACAAACAACTCGAACCGTTCAGCGACCGCAGGATTTTGCGGCGAAGCTTTCGACAGCGGCGAAATGGATTTCGGGTAATCGACGATGAACGTCGGTTGGATCAAATTCGATTCGACATGCTCCTCAAACAGTTCGACGATATTCGTGTCGTTGATCTCCGCTTCCGGTGCATGCCTTCGTATCGCCTCGCTCATCGCGATCCGTTCGAACTTGCTGAAGTCGATCTCGTTGCCTTCATACGATACTTTCAAACTGCCGGCCGCTTTTAGAATGCTCTCACGCATCATTTCTTCGCAGAAGTCCATCATCCCGTTTACGTCCATGTACGCGCAGTAAAACTCGAGCATTGTGAACTCGGGGTTGTGCTTGAACGAGATGCCTTCGTTGCGGAAATTGCGATTCAGCTCGTAAACTTTCTCAAATCCGCCGACTACCAGCCTTTTTAGATACAGTTCCGGGGCGATGCGTGCGTAGAGGTCGATATCGAGCGCGTTGTGATGCGTCTTGAAAGGCTTTGCCGCCGCACCCGTCGCCTTTGGCGTGAGCATCGGCGTTTCCACTTCGATATAACCGTGGTCTTCGAGAAAACGGCGAAGCGACGAGATCACCTTCGCACGCGTTTCGAATACTTCACGCGTTGTAAGTCCGTCGTGCTCGACCTGCAGGCTCGATGCAATAAGGTCTGCATATCTTCGCCGCTGACGAATTTCAGGATCAGAGATGCCATGCATTTTGTCCGGCATCGGGAGCATCGCTTTTGCAAGGAACTGCAGCTTTTCGACGTGCACCGAAACCTCGCCTGTGTTCGTGATGAACAAATAACCTTCGACGCCGACAAAATCGCCGTGGTCGATCAATCCCCACGCGGCCCACGCGTTCTCTTCATCGAGCGTATCCTCGCCGTCGTTCTTTATTAGAGCAAACGTTCCTTTCTTGCAATAGATCTGAAGCTTTGCGATGCCGTCCGTCAGATGAACGAAATTGCCCCGCGGCGGAGTTGTCAGACGGCCGGCGATGCGAACTGTGCCCAGAGCTTTTAGTTTTTCATTAAGCGCGTCTTTGACCTCCGCCGGAGGACGTTCGCCGTCTTTCAGGCCGGCTTTGACCGACGCCATTTCATCGGCGATCGCGACGACAGGTTCGTAACGAAGAAGCCCGGAGATCGTGTCCTCCGCACCGCTGATCGCAGAACGAACGAACTTATTCGGATATACGTTGCCTACAAGCGCACGCAGGCTTTCGAGGTGCTCGCGGCGTGCCTCGGTCTGGTCGTTCGTTTCTACGATCTCATCAAATTGGGGAATGCTCATAAATGGGACGCGCACACCCTCGTGCGCTGAAAACTCGCCTCGGATACAGAATCTACAATTATAGGAACGCATTGGAAATGCCGCAAACCACGAATTGCGGACGACGGCGTACACGTTCCACCGGGCAAATTTCCCCGCCGTGTGGCACAATATAGAAAACCGCTGGTAAACGCTTCCGACACCCCTTGTCTTATCGTTTACAGCGGATATCTGCGTTTATGGCAAAAGGGTCAGGAGTCGACAAACTCGACGAACTTCAACGAGCGGTCAACCGCGGCGATCGGATCATCACGCTTGACGGCCTGACATCGACCGCCGCAAAAGCCTACGTCCTTTCTCAGATCGATGCGGCAGGCAAGACCATTGTCATCGTCACGGATAACAACGCGTCGCTTGAGCAATGGGAGGCGGATCTGAGCTTTTGGACAGCATCGACCGGCCGTTTGCTGCTTTCGTTGCCGTCGTTTGAAACCGATGTGTACTCCGGCAGTTCGCCGCACGCAGAAACGATGGAACGCCGGGCACTTTCACTCTGGCAAATGGGCCAGACAATCCCTCACTATCTTTTGCTATCGGCGCGGTCACTGATCACAAGGACCGTAGGGCCGAACGAAGTCGCCGCCCTCGGTGCAAAACTGAAGATCGACGAAGATCATTCGCCTGACGACCTTGTCGAGCGTCTCGCAGCGTCCGGATATGTTCGCGAAGATCCGATCGGCAACGTCGGCCAATTTTCGGTACGCGGAGGAATTCTCGATGTTTGGTCGCCGGATACGGACGCGCCCGTTCGCATCGAATTTTTCGGCGACACCGTAGATTCGATCCGCGTTTTTGATCCGGACACACAGCTTTCCACTCAGCGGCTCAAGGAAACGTCGATCGCGCCGATGCGCGAGTTTTCGGCGACAGAAAAGGACTTCAAAGACTGGTCGTTCTTTGCCCGGGAGCGATTTGCCGATAATACTTTGTCGCGGTCGCTTCGTGACCGAACGGACTTTGCGGACGAGGGCGAATCGTTTACCGGCTGGGAATTTCTAATGCCGCTCGTCAAGCCGCTGAACGCGACGATTTTCGATCATTTCGCAGACGCAGTTTTTGTGATCGATGAACCCTCGGTGGTCGAGAACACGCTTGCGGCACTTTACGACAACCTGAAGCGTCGGTACGCGTCTCTGGCCGAAACGGGTGAGATCGGCCTCGAACCAAAAGAATTGTTTCTTGACGCGTCCGAGATACGCGAACGGTTGGAACCATTAGGACGGATCGAATTGCGGGCACTCGGCAAGACCGCGGCCGCTACCGACGAGGATTTCGCTATTGCGGATTCACCGCGGATCGAAACGCCGCTGCCGATCCGAACCGTCGAGCCGGTCTTTCTTTTCTCGGCTGCCGAACGATCGACTCACGTAGAAATGCAATCGCGCTCGACGCGAAACTTTCACGGGAATTTTCCGGAATTCGCCGCAAATACAGGGGCAGACTCTGAAACTTTTTTGGTGGTCGAATCACACGGTATCAGCGAGCGGCTGGAAGAGATCATTAATGAGTTCAATATAAATATTCCGGCCTCAGCGATCCGTATCGGCAGACTCTCGACTGGTTTTGAGCTTCCCTCGGCGGGTCTGGTCGTATATACCGAAGCGGATATTTTCGGAGAGACCGTTTCCACCTCGCGGGACGGAGTTCAACCACAGCGGTCTAAGAAACCTCGCTTCGGAGCGTTCATCTCCGATTTCCGCGACCTCAAGCCCGGCGATTATGTCGTTCATGTCGATCACGGCCTGGGCAAGTTCGAGGGACTTCAAACGATCTCGTCGCAAGGTGCGGAACGCGAGTTCATGCTCCTCATCTACGCGGACGATGCAAAGCTCTTCGTTCCGGTCGAACGCCTGGATCTGGTCTCGCGGTATTCATCAGGTGAAGCAGCGTCGCCTTCGCTTGACCGGCTCGGCGGTATCGGATGGCAAAAGACAAAGGCAAAGGCCAAGCGCGCGATGCGCGACATGGCCGACGAATTACTCAAGCTCTACGCCGAACGAAAGCTCGTTCAGGGTTACGCTTTTTCGCCGGATGCTCCGTGGCAGCACGAATTTGAAGATGCGTTCCCTTATGACCTGACCGTCGATCAGGCAAAGGCGATCGAAGATGTAAAAGGCGATATGGAAACGCCGCAACCGATGGACCGCTTGATAATTGGCGACGTCGGTTACGGCAAGACGGAAGTAGCGATGCGTGCGGCGTTCAAGGCGGTGATGGACGGCAAACAGGTCGCCGTCCTTACGCCGACTACTATCCTCGCCTATCAGCACTTTGAATCGTTCCGTAAACGCTTTGCGGCGTTCCCCGCAAAGATCGATCTACTATCGAGGTTCCGTAGTACAAAAGAGCAAAAGGCCGTTGTCGACGCCGCAGAGAAGGGCGATGTTGACGTCGTCATCGGGACACACCGCGTGCTTTCAAACGACGTTAAGCTCCCAAAGCTCGGGCTCGTGGTCGTTGATGAGGAGCAGCGTTTCGGCGTCGCACATAAAGAAAAGCTCAAGCAGCTAAAGAAAAAGGTCGATGTGCTTACGCTTTCGGCAACGCCGATACCGCGCACGCTCAATATGTCAATGCTCGGTATGCGAGACATGTCCGTGATCGAAACGCCGCCGCGTGACCGCCTCGCGATCAATACGCAGGTCGTTCAGTTTTCAGAGGGCGTTATCAGGTCTGCGATCGAACTCGAACTCTCACGAAACGGACAGGTATTCTTTATACATAACCGGGTTGAAACCATTGAGGCCATTGCGGCACTCGTTCAAAAGATCGTCCCGAACGCGCGGATCGCGATCGGCCACGGAAAGATGAACGAAAAGGAAATGGAGCAGGTAATGCTCGATTTCATCGACTACAAGTACGACGTTCTAGTAGCCACAACGATAATCGAAAACGGTATAGACATACCGCGCGCGAATACCATAATTATCAATCGGTCCGACAATTACGGACTTTCGCAGCTCTATCAGCTTCGCGGCCGCGTCGGTCGATCCAATCGCCGTGCTTATGCATATTTGTTGATTCCGAGCGAACTGGAACTGACGCCGATCGCGCGACGGCGGCTTTCCGCAATAAGAGAGTTTTCTGATCTTGGGGCCGGCTTTCGAATCGCCGCGCTCGATCTCGAATTACGTGGAGCCGGCAATATACTTGGCGGCCAGCAATCAGGGCATCTGGACGCTCTAGGATTCGACCTTTATACGAAAATGCTCGAACGCACGATCGCCGAACTTCGCGGTGACGAGATCGCCGACGAGATCAGTGTTTCGATAAACCTCGGTATCGATGTCTCTATTCCGAAAGACTATATCGTTGAGGCAAGCCAGCGATTGCGAACGTATAAGCGGATCGCCTCGGCCGAATCCGAGGAAGCCCTTTCGAGGATCCACGCCGAGATCGAAGACAGATACGGCAAGATCCCGCGGTCGGTTGACGCATTATTTGCATACGGCCGTTTGCGTAAGCTTGCGGAGCGAATGGGCGTTATCTCGGTCGACCGAAGCGGTTCGACCATCGCAATGAAACTGAGTGAAAACACAAAGGTCGATCCGGAAAAACTAATGTCACTTCTCGCAGCGAGCGAAAAAGCGAGTTTTTCGCCAAACGGGATCTTGCGAATGGAGATCGACGGCGATCCGATCGAGACCGCAATGGATGTATTGTCAACGGTCAAAGGCTAGGTTTCAACGGGCAAATTTGACCATAAACTGCTATTATTTCGTTTGTTTTAAACTTTGCAGGACGAACCTGATGGCCCATGCAGGCATCAAACTTTTCGTCAAATTGTTCAAAGTGTAATTTTTTTGGAGTCATTGATGAGAAAAGCTTTTAGTTTCAGCATTTTATGTGCGGCGTTATTGATCGGCGGCACGGCCGTTTTTGCCCAGGAATCGGAAGAACGAGTGGTCGACGAGGTAGTAGCGCAGGTAAACGATGGCGTTATTACGCTTTCACGTATTAAGCGCGAAATGAAATCGATCGTGGATTCTGAGGTCCAGCAAGGCAAAAACCGAGAAGAAGCCCAGAAAATGGTGAATGAAAAACAGGGCGAGCTGATAGCTAATCTGATCAATGAGGAACTCCTCATTCAGCGAGCAAAGGAATTAGGTCTGGACTCCGAGATCGAGGCGAGCATCAACCAGCGATTTCTTCAGATAATGAAAGACAACAACGTAAAGTCGCTTGAGGCCCTTTACGAGCAGATGCGTCGCGAGAACGTGGATCCGCAGGAGATCCGTGAGATGTGGCGGAAACAGGCCGTTCGGGACCGGGTACTCCAGCGCGAGGTTCAATCTAAGGTATATTGGGGCGCCGAAAGCAAGAAGCTGAGAGAGTACTTTGAGAAAAATAAGGCAAAGTTTACTAAACCCGAGACGATCTCGATCAGTGAGCTATTCCTTGGATTTGCGGGCCGCGATGAGGCTGCCGTCCGCGAAAAGGCTAAGGCACTTGTAGCACAGATCCGCGGCGGAGGTAATTGGGACCAGCTTGTAAAGGAAAACACTGATCCCGGAGTTGTAACGCAAGGAGCCGGCAAGCTTGAGAAATTGAAAGTGTCGGAACTGGTTGACACCATTCGCGTGCCGCTTAAGGAAGTTAAGATCGGTGGAGTGACCGAGCCGATCGAAGTTAAGGATCTCGGCATGATAATTCTCAAGGTCGATTCAAGGGAAGCTGCGAGCAGCGAGTCGTTCTTTGACGAATCGGCGGTCAGGAATGCGATCCTTCAGGAAGAGTTTCCGGCCGCGTCGAAGAAGTTTTTTGCAGAACTCCGTGAAACAGCTTACATAAAGATCAACGATACCTATCGTCCTATCGTCGCCCCGATCCTCTTTGCCGACGAACGTAAGGAAAAGACAGTTTCGAAACAGTAAAAATTGGTTTCTAAATCCAGTAGTTTCGGGAAATGGAAGATAGACCTCCATTTCCCTTTCTTTATTTTAGTAAATGAGATTGGATGTTTTTTTGAAAGTAAGTCGGATCATCAGCAGACGTTCACTCGCGCAGGAATTTTGCGATGCGGGCCGCATAACCGTGAACGGCCAGACGTCAAGATCATCAAAAGAGGTGAAGACCGGAGACGAGATAGCGATCAAAAGACGTGACCGCATATCAAGATTCTTGGTGATCGCGGTTCCAAACAAAAAACAAGTCTCAAAGGAAGAGTCCGCTGCATTATTCAGAGTGATTGCAGAAGAAGCGATCGGTGAGATCTAACCAAGTATTTCTTTTATAGCCTTTTCAAATATTTCCAATTTCCGCTTTGCTCGCTTCACATCCGGATGCCCATCTGCATAGCTCTGCTGCAGGCGCCACAGATCCACCTCCGCTTCCACCTTTCTTACCATCAGTTTCCCAAGCGCAAGTGTTAACGATTCGGCTTTTTCCGGCTTGACCTTGAAAAGACGGTCCGACTCCTTGTTCAACAGTAGAATTCCCTGACGAAGTTCCTTGACCTTTGGAAATTCGTCCGTGTATTCGAGGATCAACGATTCTACCTCGGCTTCGAATTCAGTTCGTCGAAGAAGGATCTCTGCAAACGCGGGTGAGGATCGGATATTCTCCGCCGGGCCCGCGGTTGGCGACGGGGACGCTTGCGGAACCACAGCCTTTCCTTTTTGGGCGAGTGCGACGCCGCAGAAGAGGGACAAAGAAACAAAGGTAAATACGATGGTGCTTCTCATTTCTTGTTTTCCCAAAGCTCTTCCGTCGATCACTTATTTTCGATCTCAAAAGTGGCAGCATCAAGCTGCTGATCATAATAAAAATCAGATAATTTTAACGAGTATAAAAACTCGCGTCGGTTTCCACCGTAAACATTCGCAAGGCGTAGTGTGTATGATCTCGGCAAGGTTACTCCGTTCTCTGTTTTGAAGTCTCTGAAATCTTCAGATAGTTCCTCAATAGTTTCATTTTGCTTTGCTGAAAGCTCCGGCGTCGGGCCCATTTGCGCTGAGATGACGCGCCGATATTCCGTTCGCAGGTGCTGCCCGGTCTCTACATCGAAGAACAAACGAATGCTGATACCTGAGCCGGCCTTCGAAGAATAAGAAACGATGTAGACTTGTCGTCCATCTATTTCTTTTGTCCCCTGGACTGACATAGACCCCTTCTTTTCATCAGGATAGTGAAATGTCCAACCGGTCGAAAGGACGCCGCCAAACAGCCCTTCTTTCACGATCTCCTCGTTTTTTACGAGATACATTCCCAAAGCAGACCTGACGCCGGGAGTGATATAGGGAACCGTAAGCTTTTT
>CAYTDJ010000085.1:0-8639 GCA_964436265.1 uncultured Chloracidobacterium sp.
GGATACTGCGGACGAAGTTTGGGCAACAGGCGATATGATCGTCAAGGTCAAAGAACCGGTCGCGCCTGAGTATCCGCGCATGCGGGAAAACCAGTTGCTCTTTACGTATCTTCATCTTGCGCCCGAACTCGAACTGACGAAGCAGATGATGGAGCGAAAGGTGACCGGTGTCGCATACGAAACGATCACTGATGTTCATGGAAAACTACCGCTTCTGACGCCGATGTCAGAGGTTGCAGGTCGTATGTCGGTACAGGTCGGTGCGACATATCTCGAAAAAATGAACGGCGGCCGCGGGATATTGCTTGGCGGCGTTCCTGGAGTCCCGGCAGCAAATGTCGTGATCATCGGCGGCGGAATCGTCGGCACTGAAGCGGCAAAGATGGCGGTTGGCCTCGGGGCAAAGGTTACTATCATTGACCGCAACCTTGATCGCCTCCGCCAACTGGATGACATTTTCCTTTCAAAGGTCCAGACTCTCGCTTCGTCGAAGTATGCGATCGAAGAAGCCATCTCGCATGCCGATCTTGTGATCGGTGCGGTCCTGGTGGTCGGTGCCGCGGCCCCGAAACTGGTCACGCGCGACATGCTCCATCTGATCCCGAACGGTGCCGTCCTTGTCGACGTTGCGGTAGATCAGGGTGGTTGTTTTGAAACAACCCATGCCACTACGCACTCTAATCCGACTTACTACGAAGAGGGTGTTCTGCACTACTGCGTGGCCAACATGCCGGGAGCCGTTCCGCGGACTTCCACTTTTGCGTTGACTAACGCAACCTTGCCATATGCTCTTGATCTCGCGAACAAGGGATTTGAAAAGGCGATCGCTGACGATCCGGGGCTGCGTGAAGGCGTTAATACTTACGCCGGCAAGTGTACATACGAAGCCGTTGCGACTTCGCAGGGGATCGAGTACACTCCGCTCGACTCGCTGCTTGACCTTAAGGCGGCTTCAGCCGGCTAGACGACCCGTTCAAGCGTCGTCAGTACCTGTGATTTGAGGTCGGCATTCTTCGAAAGAAAGACATCGGCAAGTTCCGAAACGGGCTTATCGTTTTCAGCGGTAAGCCCGCTTATCATTATCAGCGGGACCGTTTTCTTCTCCGGGTCGGTCTTTAATATCCTGAAAAGTTCACTTCCGGTAAGGTTCGGCATCTCCTCATCTGCTATGATCGCGTCGATCGAATTCTCGAACGCTATTTTCAGAGCTTCGCGGCCGTCGGACGCAGTAAGGACCGAATAGCCGGCTGACTTGACGATGGTTTCCAGTAGACGACGGATAGACGGGCTGTCATCTGCGATCAGGATCGTTTTCATTACAAATGCATTGAGGAGGCTTGCGTTCGAAGGGGAAAGGGATGCTTGCCAACCTTTCAAGGGAAAAACTACACTAAGTAGCTTATCACGCAATGTACGAATTTGCAGTTACACCAGCAATTACACAACTTCGCCGTCCCGGCGTGACGATCACCGAGGTCGCGCCTGAAAGTCTGGCCGAGGAGTTGGACCTTGCTCCGAATGACCGGATCGTAAAGGTCAACGGCCGGAGCGTGCGTGACTATCTGGATTTTCGCTTCCAGACCGCTGGTGAAACCGAATTGACATTTCTAGTGAGAAAATCCAGCGGGGAATCGCTTGAGATCGAATTTGACCGCGATGAAGGCGAAGATCTCGGTTTGACGTTCGAACAGATAGTACCGCGGCAGTGTGCTAATGAATGTCTATTTTGTTTCTGCAAGGGGAATCCGGAGGACGCTCGACCGTCTCTTTTTGTGCGTGACGAGGACATTCGCCTTTCATTTCTCTACGGCAATTACACCACTCTTTCGTCGATAACCGACGACGAAATGAACCGCATCATCGAACAGCGGTTGACTCCGCAGTACGTCTCTGTTCACGCCACTGATCTGAAAACGAGAGCCTATCTTCTCGGCGTCGATGAGAAGCGGGCGGACATCTTCGATAAGTTCCAGCGTCTGCTTGATAACGGCATCGAGATACATGCACAGGTCGTACTTTGCCCGGAGATCAACGACGGAGAACAGTTGGAGAAAACTCTCCGCGATCTCGCCGGGCATTATCCAAAGGTCGTCAGCACGGCTGTAGTTCCTGTGGCTTTGACCCGGTACAACACCGACGAACGGCTTACACGAGTTACACCCGAGTTTTGCAGACGAACTATTCAGCAGGTAGAGAAGCTGCAGAAAGAGTTTCGCCGAACGTTAGGAACGACGTTCGCGTTTCTCGGCGATGAGATCTATCTTAAGGGCGGAGTTGAGATCCCGTCGCGGCGGCACTACGGAAATTATCCGCAGATCGAAGACGGAGTGGGAATGGTAAGGACCTTTCTACACGGATTTGAGAAGCTGCTGAATGGATTTCAGACGGAGGCAAAGCGCGTCGAAGCCGTCGGATTAGCCAGACAGTATTTTCGAAATTCCCGTACTCATCCGGACGCTCGCGTACCGGTTACAGCGCGGGCGGAGACAACGCTGCCCATCGAACGATCTCGCGGGAAAAAACTCTATGGAACTATCCTGACGGGGGAAATGTTTGCCCCGATACTTGCAGAACAGATCGCGAGATACAACGCCCTATCGGGCGCCAGACTTACCGTATTGGCTGTCCCCAACACCTATTTTGGAGGCGATGTGTCGGTCGCGGGCCTGCTTTGCGGGAAGGATTATCTGAACGTAAAAGATAAGATCGCCGGAGATTTCGTGATCATACCGAAGCACACGATAAAGTCAGATGAACCGATACTTCTTGACGGAATGACTTTTGATGAACTCCGATCACGATTTAATGTGCCGATCTATGCGGACGATATGCCCGCTTTCTTTGCTCGGCTTGGTTCCGGCAAATAGACACTATTCGCATTCGTTCTGCGTATCAACCAGATATCCGTCACCGTTTAGCCGAAGAACATCATCGTCCGATCCAACGGAAAGGTCATATTGGCGATCCTCGCCATTCTGCGACCGCAGATAAAGCACACCGTTCTTGACGGCCCAGCGACCCAATTCCACATCTTCGCTCGCCATCGAGAGCGTTCCCGCACCGCCGCCCGAAAAACCCGAGAATTGAGTCTGCATAGCGTAGTCGCCGGACGGACAGAAAAAGAAATTTACTTTGTCGCTGACCGCTCCGGAGTTGGACGCTCGACTGAGCTTCTTGTAAGCAAGGACGCGGTTCCATTCCTGATCAGAACGACCGCCTCCACACGTACACGCGAGTCCGATGAAGATAAGTGAAATAACCGCAATGATCGCGATCGGATGTTTTGCCGGTCTTACGCTTCTGTTTTTCATCGTCTCACCTCGATCCTGGGAGTAGAGTTTAATACAAGCGAGACGAACTTGTTTCGGAAATTTGCGTTTCTGAGGCAGAAAAAAGCGAGGCGATCAGATTTCGCCCCGCGATCGAGTTGAACGAATAATTTGATCAGTTTCGCGTGAAATTGTAAACGATCACACCGGTCACTTTCACCGGCACTCTGGAAAGGTAGGTCGTTGAGAATTTCGCCTTCCACGCAGCTTTTTCAGCCTCGGGCCTAAGTAACGGATTCCCGCTTACGGCTTTCGCCGAGATCACGTTTCCTTGTTCGTCGATCGTGATCTGAACGTTGACCGCGCCTTTAGCCCCAACTGCTATCGCTGCCGCCGAATAGATCGGCTTTGGCAGATAGGTCGCTTTGCCGTTTATGACCCCGTCTGAAACGACCGTTTTGGGTTTATCAATTTTCGGTGGAGCAGGCGGCGTCGGCCCTTCGCTTTCATCATCACTTGAAGAAGAACCTGAGTCTGCACTCGAAGATCCGCTGCGGATCGGCAAGTTTCCGTCATAGTCCGAGCCTCTGTTGACCTCCGGACCGTTCTTGATGATAAAGGTCCCCACCGGTCTGGAAAGGAACTGATTTCGCTCGACTGAAACGCCGGTCGGGGCAATCGTCGGTTCATCTACGCGGGCCATATTGGTTTGTCGCGTGGTGATATCGTTGGCACTGGGTTCGCTTTCGCGGGGTTGTTGGCGGGGCGGTTCTGGTTCGTCAATCGGTTCGGTTTGCGCGACAGGGGCAAGAAGTTCCGCGATATCAAAATTATCGGTCCCGAGGTTGTAGTCAGCTGCATATATACTGGCGACGACGGCGGTGATAAACAAGATCCCAACGATCACCGACGACACCAGGAAGAACTTTCGACGCGGTTTGAACTCGGCCTCGGCCGTGTTCGATTCGACAAGCTGGTCAAACATATCAATTCCTCCGTAAAAGTTTTCCGGTGCCAACGGTTTCGGCGTCTGACTGCCGATGTACAGTTAGACACCGGTCCGCGTCAAATGTTCCCGCTTGACGGACGGAGTTATAATGGAGAAAACAACGATCAGAGAACAAGGAGGTTGACGATGACCGCACAAACAAGGAAGGAGCACGATGCGTCCTTTGATGATTTTATTGCCTTTCCGATCCATAAACTGGTGAGTGTTTTCGAATCGCCGCATGACGCCGATGCCGCGGTTGAGGAACTGACGTCAAACGGTTTTTCAGAGAATGATATCGAGGCCGTTTGCGGACTGGATGGTGAAAGGAGGATGGATTTTGCGGGTACCAAGCACGGATTTGCGGGTATGGTACTTAGGAATTTTCAGCATATCGGGCCCGATCGGACCTATCTGGAACGCTACGAAAAACATTTGCACGACGGGCATTGCATCGTGATCGTAAACGTTAAGAGTAAATTGCGAAAAGAACGAGCTGCCCGAATTCTTCATCATCACACGGACGAACGTGTCACCTATTTTGGTGCTCTTTCAGCGACCGAGATAAGGTAGCGTCATTCTTCAGGGCAATTATTTCAGCCGCGATGCTGATCGCGATCTCTTCCGGAGTGCGGCTGTTTATGGGCAGGCCGATCGGGGTGTGAATGCGGGAAAGTCTCTCTTCGTCGAAGCCCTCGGCCCTTAATTCCTTCATCAACGCCGCCATTTTCGCCTTGCTTCCGAGAACTCCAAAATACTTCAGGTCTTTACCGATCAACTGCCTAATGACGATATCGTCAGATACATAGCCAAGCGTCATAACGACGGCATAAATGTTATCGCCCTGCGGTATGTGTTCAGCTATCTTCTCATAGCTGTCGATGACCGTGACCTCGTCGGCAAAATGGTTCTTGTCTAACGTGTTCAATTCGGGCCGATCGTCAAGAACGCTGATGCGGAAATCTAGCTTTGACATCAGTTCGCTGAGCGCGAGAGCACAATGGCCGCCGCCGATGATGTAAAGATGGTTTTTGAAGCCGAGCCTTTCTAGGTAAACGAATTCATCGCCGGCGAGCTTTTCAAATCGGAAGGTTGGAGCGCCGGTTTCGTCGGGCTTCAGACTAAATTCATTCGGCACGATAGAAAGCATTTCCGGACGGCGTTCCTGATGTGCGAGAACGATCGAATCAACCATGGCGGCGCTTTTCGGCCCGAGTAGTTTGAAGATCACCGTTTGCTTTCCGGAGCAGATCATGCCCGAAGAATTCGGAACATCTTTGCGATGAATCTGCTCTACCAAGAACCCGGTCACTACCGTTCCCGGTTCGGACATGACGGCTTTCGCCTGCTCGACAAGCGAAACTTCCATCACGCCGCCGCCAATGGAACCACAGAGTTCTCTGTCTTCGGCGACCGCCATTTTGTAACCGGCACGGCCGGGACTCGAGCCGCTGCTTTCCGCAACGACGAGCAACATTACTGATCGATCGTGCTGAAGTCGCTCGGCTGTGAATCGCCAGAGATCCAGATCTTTGGACATGCTCACTACTCAGGTCTACTCCTGAGTGATTTGACGATCAGAGCTTTCAATCGCGGCTGCCTCTCGACACGTTCATGTTTCGTCAGAATCTGTTTGCCGGTCGCTCCGCCACTCAACACAAGAGCGGATATGGCGTCAAAACGAACAAGTTCCGCCGGGTCGGCAAGCATCTTTTTCAGCAGCTCGAATTTATCAACACCTTTGCGTTCAACTATCGCGTAAGCAGCAAGCCCACGTTTTCTGAGGTCGTTACCAGACGACAACGTGTCAACTATCCGATCAAGTTCGGGGCCGGCGAGCTTGTTGAGCGTTACGAAAGCTCCCCATCGATTAATGCTGTCATCGTTGTCCATTACATCGATCAAGACTGAAAGGTATTCCGGATTCCAGTTCTTTGCCATCTCTTGGACAGCCATTCCCACGATGATCGGGTTGGTGTCTCGGGCTAATTCAAGAAGGGATTTGCCATTTTTCACCGAGCTTTTGTATGATCCGTCCGCTTGGGCACCGCATATTGCTCGGATCCGCGATTCCACGAATTCTGTTTCGTAAGCATGCGGATAAAGAAAATAGGCATTGAAATAAAACGGCAACGCCTTTGAGGCGTCAGCCTTTGCTTTGTAATAAAATCGTCCGATCCATGCATTTATGAAGAATGACTTTCCGTATCGTGTGTGTGCTTTTTGAAAATACGTCTCCGCGTCGTCGTAC
Organism: uncultured Chloracidobacterium sp.; assembly: GCA_964436265.1. Taxonomy (GTDB): domain Bacteria; phylum Acidobacteriota; class Blastocatellia; order Pyrinomonadales; family Pyrinomonadaceae; genus OLB17. The sequence goes on from CAYTDJ010000085.1 coordinate 6,509, forward strand.
TTTTGCTGCGATGCCAGGTCACTCGCCCTCTTGAATAGGTCTTTAGCTTCGTCTGGCGGTTCGGGCATCGGATCACCAAAAAACTTGAAATATTCGGTGTCGAAGTCCTTCTTTTCGAACCTGTATCGACGAGCGTATTCAAGAATGAAGAATGCCTGAACAAAATCGCCTTTTTCAATATAGTATTTTGCTAACGCAAAGTGTGCGTCGGGCTGCATGTACCTTAGCGCAAAGTCTTTTCTTAGAGCACTGAGTTTCGAGTCTTGAGCACTTAGTTGATCCGAAAGCGCAAGGCATAGAGCCATGGTCAATAAGATGTGACACAACTTATATTTCATAACTTGTCTCTATAAAGATCAATCAGCACTTTCTCAGGAGTGAATGGTGCGTCGATGTCAGGCGAGCAATCTCGGAACGCTTTGATCGCGTTGCGGATGGCGAAATAGGCACCGATGCCGTACATAAGCGGCGGTTCGCCGACGGCTTTAGAATTGAAAATGGCGAGATTCTCTCGGTTCGTTTCGAGCGGCAAAATATCTATGTTTTTCGGCACGGAGTAGATGTCCGGCACCTTGTAAGTTGAGAGCGCGTTGGAGCGGAGTTTGCCGTCGGCGTCGTAAACGACCTCTTCCATCGTCATCCAACCGATGCCCTGAACGATGCCGCCTTCGATCTGTCCGGTATCGACCGACGTGTTCATCGACGACCCGAAATCGTGACAACATTTCACATAATTGACCTCATAGCGCCCGCGAAGACAATCGACCGTGACGCCGACGATCGCGGTGCCGTAAACGTGGTATGCGAACGGATGGCCTTTGGCGGTGCCCCAATCGAAATTGATGCCTGGCGTTGCGTAATGTGCATGCTCGCTGAGGTTGACGCGTTTAAGATGAGCATCCATCACGAGCGTTCTCCAGTCGAGCGAGGTGCGAATCCCGTTACGACAAACAAATCCATTGTCGAACGAAAGTTCGGCGGTGTCTTTAGCTTCGACGAGATCTTTGGCGACCTCGAACAATCTTTCGCGGATCGCTTCGCAGGCCATTTGTGTCGCCTTGCCGTTAAGGTCGGCGGCGGCTGAAGCCGCGGTCGGAGATGTGTTCGCGATGCGAAGCGTGTTGGTCGTGTGGACCTTCACTGCTTCGATCGGCAAGCCGAACACCTTTGCCGCGACCTGTGTGATCTTTGTGTTCACGCCCTGACCCATTTCGACGGCTCCGGTCGAGACGGCAACGCTGCCGTCGGTGTAAACGTGCACGAGCGAACGAGCCTGGTTCATCGGAGTTTTTGTGAACGATATGCCAAAGCAGACCGGCATCATCGCGACGCCCTTTTTGAAATACTTTGAGGTCGAGTTGAATTCGTCAGCTTCTTTTTGCAGCGAGGCAAAATCGAATTTGCGGTCGCCTTGTTCCCAACTCGTTTTGGCTTCGCTCTCGGCGATCTGGCCGTAAGGAAATTCGTCGCCTGTGTCGATGAGATTCTTTCGCTGTATTTCTGATGCGGAAACTCCAAGATTCTCGGCTGCGTTTGCGATCGCCGATTCGATCACGAACATCCCTTGCGGCCCGCCGAAGCCTCGAAAGGCCGTGTTCGGAGGCAAATTCGTCCGGCATGAAAAAGCTGTCGCGGTCACGTTCGGGACGAAATAACTGTTGGTGCAATGGAACAACGTGCGTTCCAGAACGGGCGGCGAGAGGTCGGCAGAGGCGCCGGCATTCTGATAAAACGTGACTTCGTACGCGACGATCTTCAGGTCCTCGTCCAGCCCGATCTTGTAATCGGAAGTATACGGATGCCGTTTCCCGGTCATTCGCATATCTTCCATGCGGTGCAGAGCGTATTTTACAGGCCGCCGCGTCAGTTGCGTTCCAACGGCGCAAATCGCCGCCCATGCATTCGCCTGATCTTCCTTGCCGCCAAACCCGCCGCCGAGCCGCTGCACGTCAACCTCGACCTGATGCATCGGCAAACCTGTGACGCGGCATACGGCACGCTGAACGGCGGTCGGACCCTGTGTCGATGAACAAACGCGAATGCCGCCATTCTCCATCGGCACCGCATACGCACCCTGCGTTTCTATATAAAGATGTTCTTGGCCGTTCTGTTCGGTGCGGCCTTCGAAGAC
>CAYTDJ010000086.1:0-8619 GCA_964436265.1 uncultured Chloracidobacterium sp.
CTTCGACGGCGCCAACGGCACGGTCGGCATGAAGCCGATCACCGTCTTCTCGGCAGCCTGGATGACGGACTCATGGCTGTCGGTCTCGCTTGTGACCGGGATTACGGCGGTCATCTCCACACCGAGTTCATGCAGAAGATCCTGCATCTCGTGGGCCTGGTAGAACTTGCAGAATTGGTCGGCCAAACACTTGACGAAAAGTACAGGATCGAACGCGAGCTCGGCCGCGGCGGTATGGGGACGGTGTATTTGGCGACCCACCTTGGTACTGAGCGTCCGGTCGCGATCAAGGTCATCTCACCGCAGTACATGGCCCGCCCGGAATTTGTTGAGCGGTTTCGACGCGAGGCTCGGGCTGCCGGCAGGCTTAGGCATCCTAACGTGGTGGACGTCACGGACTTCGGGTTTGCCCATGCGGATGGTGGGCAGGTCGCTTACCTGGTAATGGAGTATCTCGACGGCTGTACGCTTGGCGAGATACTTGAAGAAGAAAAGAATCTGCCGGTCGCCTGGACATTGGATATCCTGGAACAAGTGTGTTCGGCGGTACAGGAAGCTCATGAACAGGGAATCATTCACCGAGACCTAAAACCGGATAATATTTGGCTCGAACCAAATCAACGCGGCGGCTACACGGTCAAAGTTCTTGATTTTGGTATCGCGAAGCTTGAGACAAGTCCCGATCAGATACTTGGAGGCGACAGTCAAGAGATCGACATCTCGGTCGCACCGAACTCTTTGCAGACTGTTTCCGATCGTTCGATCGAATCGACGATCCATGACAGTTCAAGTCCGACATTGATCTCAGAATCATCGACGATGGCCGGGGCATCGGATGCCGGAACTGCTGTGATCGTTGTTCGCCCAGAACCGGATAGCAATGGGGCCGAAAAGAAGACCGCCATCATACAGCCGGCGGTCGAAACCGATCAGGACTCGATCGGGACCAAACTACTTTCAATAGATGAGAGTGAAGGATCGGCAGTTCCGTACACAATAAAACAGACCGGTTTTGATGAGCTGTCGGAAAAGGACCTTACCCGAGTCGGAGCCGTCCTTGGGACTCCGCTTTATATGTCTCCGGAGCAATGCCATGGCCTAAAACTCGATGCCCGATCTGACGTTTATAGCTTGGGAGTTATCGCTTACCAGATGTTGTCCGGCGACACGCCCTTTCACGGAGATTTTACTTCCGTGATGGAGGCCCACAAGAATGCGCCTCCTCCTCCGCTAAAAACAAAGAAAGTCCGAAGAAAGTTAAAGCGAACGATCTTTTCCGCACTTGAAAAAGACCCTAATAAGCGTCCACAGTCGGCGGAGGCGTTTGCGACGATCCTGCGTTCCAGGTCTGAGGGCATCTTGGGGCTGCTCAGGCGCTCCGGAATGATCTATACCGAACACATCTCTAAGTTTTTGTTATTGTCGGCGATCTTTCACATCCCGATGATCATTTTCACTGCGTCGGTTCTGGCGGTCTCGTTATTGAGGGCGGTCGACATGCTCGGTGATACTTTAGGGAAGGCTTTGTCTGCCGTCAGCGGAATTCTGCTGGGTATCGGCACGGCGTTCGGTGCGTACCTGATCATTGGTACGATCTCTTGGATCGTCACTCAATCACTTGCGGTCCCGCTTCGTCCGATCAAGCTTAGGAACGCGCTCAAAGCTGCTCGTAAAAAATGGAAACGATTTGCCGGAACTGGACTGCTTTCGGCGCTTCTTCAGTTTGTTGTCGGCGGTGCGGTAATGACCGTCGCGGCTATCGTCCTTGTCGTCATTTTCGGCTTGATCTTCGGCTTTTCCGGAGGTCCGATGATCGCGGCGGGCGTGATCGCAATGTGCCTTGGAGCATTCGGATTTCTGACCTTTAACGTATTGACGACGCTTGTCGGACCGGTATTGATGATGGAAAACGTCAAGGGATGGAATGCCATCAAAAGGTCGGCTGAGCTTGTCCGCCGCTCCCTCCAAACGTCCATCGCGGCGGTCCTGATAATGTTTTTGATACCGGCTCTTGTTGCGGGACTTACGTCGGCAGCCGTGAACTTATCGGCACGGGCGATCTGGAACGAGGTTAAGGATGCAGACATTTCCAAGGAAGGAGATAAAACCAGCATTGAGAAAGGAGTAAACAACGCGGCCGAGAAGGAGCCCGGAATAAATGTGTCGTTTGGCAACACCGGGCGGCAGATAAGAATGTTTGAAATGAGTTCGGACACTGAGAAAAAGCTGCGGAACGCCATCCTGGAAACGCTGCTGCAAATATTTCTACTGCCACTTCAGATTGTCAGCACGTCGTTTACTGCGATCATTGTCGCGTTGCTTTATTTGAAAACACGGCAAGCCGGCGGTGAATCGCTCAATGACCTTCTCGAAAATTTCGAGGAGGGTGACCAACCGAAAAAGAAATGGCAGGAACGTGTTCGCCAACGCCTAATTCAATCCGGCCGTATGACGAGCAAACCTACGGGATGATGACCGATCTGGGAAAATATTCGATACTCCCGTTCGCTTTTGTGTTCCTTTTTTTCTCCTCGACGAACATCTGTGCTCAGGTTCAGCGAAGGGAAATATCGGTGGGTAAAGGCGGACTCGTCGAAGTGGTAAATCGATACGGCCGCGTTGAGGTCACTGCCGTCCCCGACAAGGAAAAGATCGAGGTCATTACAACGGCCGCGACCCCGATCGCTGAAAGCGAGCTTGTAATTGAAGGGTCAAGGATCGAAACCAAACCTTCTCAAAGAAATAACAGGATCGATATCTCGATCACAGTGCCAGAGCGTATTGATTTAAGGATCGAGACCGGTGACGGAGAGGTTCGGGTCACCGGCCGTTTAGGAAACATCCAGATCAAGACCGATACCGGAACTATCGCGACAAATGTTCCGACCGACGACATCCGTTATGAACTTTTGTGGACCGAATCGAAGCCCAGGTTCCTTAGCGACTTTGAATTGGAAAAGGTTAGGGAAGGGGCCGCCGGCAGGTTTTCCATCAAAGGGAAATTTTCCGCACCGAACCCTCAGAAGAGTAACCCGTTGAATGACGATCAGGATGAGAGAACTTCTAGCGACGAGAATGTCTCCGATCTTAAGTCCAGAAAGTCGGATTCAAAAGACGCGGCTTCGAAAGCGATCAATCTAAAATTCACTACCGCGCGCGGCATCGTGCTTCTGAACGTTCCTCCTAACGAGGTGATGAGTGACCTTCGCGAACGGCCGCTTACAAATGCGGCGAAAGCCGTCATCAGAAGCGGTGACACTCTTCTTACCGACGCGATCCGACGCGCGAGTCCGAAGTACTTCGGCGAATATGCCCGCACGCTGCCGCCGCTTCGCCGCGAGCCGGGATTGTCCGTGCGGCAGGGGGTTCCGGAATCACAGGAATCGACGGTCAAAACGGCGTCGGTGCGCGTTACTGATCTTCAGAATCGTGCCGTGCCAGGATTGTTAAAGGACGATTTTGAGGCGACGGAAAGCAGCGAAGAGCGCGAGGTGCTCGCTGTGCGGCCGTCGACCGCTCCGGTCAATCTCGTTTTGTTGCTCGACGTTTCTGGCAGTATTGAAAACTACGTGAATTTCATCCGGAAAGCCGCAAGGGCGTTTGTCGAAACGGTCGACAGGAACGACCGGGTGTCGATCGTCATCTTTAACGAAGATGTCAAAACGCTTGCTGGATTTACCACCGATAAAGAAAAACTCTCGGAAAGCCTCGACACTTTCGATGCGGGCGGCGGTACGGCCTATTATGACGCGTTGGGCTTTACGCTTACCGAAACTCTCCGTCCGCTAAGGGGCGAACGTACGGCGATCGTTGTGCTCACCGATGGAGACGATAACCGTTCGTTCTTACCATTTGATTCATTAACAGGGTCGATAGAGGAAAGCGGAGCGTTGATATATCCGTTATATGTGCCGACCAGCTTGATCGCGCATGCGTCCACCGATTCCGACACCGCGGTTGACCCGCTAAGATCGCGATACCTGAGCAACGATATTACGTCAAAAGCCGCGGGAGAAGGGAAGAGGCTCGCGACAATTTCAGGAGGCGTCTATTATCCGATCACACAACTTTCACAGATCCAGGAAGCCTACAACGACATCGTTGTGCAACTTCGTACCGCCTACGAAGTAACATTTAGATCGGAGTTATCAGCTCAGGACGGAAAACCCTCACCGAGACTAAAGATACGTTCGAAAAAACCAAACACTTTCGTTCAGATCCGCAGTATCACAATTCAAAAATAGGCCTTTTCTCGGGCGAAACGTATGGGCATGTTACAATCGCAACCGAATGGAAAGCCCCCTGCTCCAGTCTTTATTTGACGAAGAGGAACGTCTGCCATGGTCGGTCTCTGAACTGAACGCCGAGATCCGATCGGTGCTCGAACGTTCGTTCGGCGGCGTTTGGGTCGAGGGAGAAATAACGAACTTCCACGCTCATGGTTCGGGACATTGGTATTTTTCGCTGACCGACGGCGACGCGTTTATCAAAGCCGCTTGTTTCAAAGGACAAAACTACCGCATTCGATTCAAGCCGGAAAACGGTTTGCAGGTTCGTGTCCGGGGGAAATTAAGCGTTTACGGGCCAAGAGGCGAACTTCAGATCGTCGTCGAATCGCTTGAACCAGTCGGCGAGGGAGCTTTACTGGTCGCGTTCGAACAAATAAAAGCCAAACTGCTTAAAGAGGGACTCTTTGATGAAGCTTTAAAACGGCCGATCCCCGCATTTCCCCGTCGAGTGGGTGTGGTCACATCGCCTTCAGGAGCGGCTCTGCAGGATATCTTGACCGTTCTGGACCGCCGTGCGCGTTCGGTCAATATTGTTCTTATTCCAACGTTGGTACAGGGTGAAAAAGCGGGCGAACAGGTCGCTGCCGGGATCGCCATGGCGAATGAATTTAGTTCGTCAGCGTCTAAGGAAGATCGAATAGACGTCCTTATCGTTGGAAGAGGCGGAGGATCAAACGAAGATCTTTGGGCTTTCAACGAAGAACAGGTTGCCAGAGCAATACGTGCTTCAAAAATACCGGTTATTTCGGCCGTTGGACACGAGGTCGATTTTACGATCGCTGACATGGCGGCAGATCTCCGTGCTCCGACCCCATCTGCGGCAGCAGAGATAGTCGCAAAGGCTGAGGCTGAGGTCATCGATCACCTGAAACGAACTTCCGCCGAGTTGATCAGGTCAGTTAGCCTGAAGATGCTTACCGCCAAAGCCGATGTGCAAAGAGTTACAATGGCCTCTGTCTTTTCGGAGGTGCCCGGACGTGTCCGAGATCTTCGATACGAAACTGATGATCTATTATCGCGTGCTTCAAATGCGATAAACATGAACGCGAGAACGAAGGTCCAAGTTTATTCTGGCGTTGCCGCCAGGTTGTCACCGATCGGTCTCTCATCAAGAGTTTCCGAGATAAAGCGACGGCTCGGATTGCTTGAACATCGTTCTGCGGCTACTGCATCCGAAATGACCAGGGGCCGACAAATCGAACTCGAAAAAGGAATGGCCCGTCTCGACGCGTTATCCCCGTTGGCAGTATTGACGAGGGGATATTCGATCACGCAGAAACAGACCGGCGAGATAGTTCGAGATTCGAAACAGGCAAACATTGGAGAACGACTGAACATCAGACTGTCGAAGGGAAGACTTCAGGCAGAAGTCAGCCAAATAGAGGAAGCGGCAGATTGAGGAAAACCGGTACTAATATCGAAAACGAAGGCGATACGTTTCCAATTGGATTTGGAGGCTATACCGAGCCGCGAAAGCGTTCAAGGGCTAGGACGATCCTAGCGACTGCCGGTGTCGTACTGTGCATTCTCGTTGCTGTATCGGGCATTGCTTTCTATTTTTATTGGCAGAGCCTTAAAAGCACGCCGCAGTATTCGCTCGCGCTTATAGTCGATGCGGCAAAGAGAAATGACGAGAAACAGCTGAACGAATTGATCGATATCGACGCCGTGGTTGAAGATTTTCTGCCGCAGATCACCGGAAAGGCGGTCGAACTATATGGGCGTGGATTCGGAAAGGACCTGCTCGAGAGGATCGCCAGAATAGCCGCTCCGGTGATGCCTGCGGTCAAAGATCGAGCCAGAGAAGAATTGCCGGGAGCTATTCGTCAAAAAACCTCAGAGTTAGGAAACGTGCCGTTCGTGGCTATGGTGTTGGCGGCGGACACATATCTTGATATCAAGGTCGATGGCGAGAAAGCGACGGTTCGCAGCAAACTCCCCGAGCATGTTTTCGAAGTGCAAATGAAACGTTCCGGCGAACGGTGGAAGATCGTCGCTGTAAAGGACGAAAAGCTTGCAACCACGATCGCTCAACGAGTGGGACAAGAGATAATCGATATTGCGACGAACGGAATACAGTCGGGACGATCAAGGTTGGGGATCAAAAATATAAATGAACTCATTAACGAAGCGGAGAAGATATTCAGATAAGCATGGCAAAGACATTTGAAGCGTCACTTAGCGAACTAGAACAGATCGTCAAGCAACTGGAAGACGGTGATCTGCCTCTTGAGGAAAGCCTGAAGTTATTTGAACAGGGTGTGAAGCTGTCGCGCGAGTGTCGCGAACGGCTTGCAAATGCGGAACGTCGGATAGAGGTGTTGATCAGGGAATCGGACGGTTCGATTAGTCTCGAGCCAGTGGAGACCGACTGAGTTCTTGTGGTCGTCCGCGTAGTTTCTAACGATTCGTAAAGTACATAAGAAACCCAAGAAGGGCGGAGAGAAAAAATAAGACGCCAAAAACGACGATCGCCACACTTACCGAATAAATAACAATACCGGCCGTGTTATCACGACCGGTCTTGCCATTGTAAGCGTGGCCGCATCGCGGGCACTTTACGTGATTTAACAGTCTTGGCCCAAGCAATCCGCCCCACCAAGTAAACTTCACTTGATCTGCCTCGGAAGAATGGCATTTCGGGCAAGCGGCATACTTGGTCATTCAGGCTTATCAACGGGCGGCTTGACGACCAGTTTCTTTTCCAAAAGGTCGCAAGCTTCGTACGCGCCAGTTGGATCGATCGCAACTCCGCCAGCCTCGACCTTTGCGATCTTACCTTCTTTGTCGATCACAAATGTGGCTCTACGGCCGTAGCCATTCGCTTCGTTGAACAGGCCATATTGTTTGGTGACCGTGCGGTTCCAGTCCGAAAGGAACGGTACCGAAGTTACCTTGATCTGTTCGGCAAATGCCTTGAGGGACGGAGCAGCGTCCATGCTGATCCCGAAAACTTTTGTGTTAGCGGCTTCGAATTTGGCGATATCAGCCTGATACGCCTGCATTTCCTTCGTTCAGCCGCCTGTAAACGCGAGCACAAAAAATGCAAGCACCACATTCTTCTTCCCGCGAAAATCGCTAAGTTTTATCTTGTTTCCAGCGGTATCAGTAAGGGTGAAATCAGGGGCTTCGTCACCGGCCTTTAAGGTTAAAGGCGGCGGTGCCGGTCCGGCCTGTGCAAACAACGCCACGGCCGACGCGGCGATCATTAGAAATACAACAAAGATGCGTTTCATTGGATGGACCTCGCGGTGGTTTCAGAGCCCGATGCAATTCTTTCGGACTCTGAAATATATCACGCATTTATTCAGGACTAAAAGGCTAATCACGTGAACTGAAAATGCTCAAAATGTACCAAAATAGCAAGGCGATGCTGGCAAACAGTGTCAGCGACGCGGCGACATGCTGTTCGGTGTTAAATCGATGAAGCACATTTGATGTTTCATAAAGGATCGCCGTACCTGCAAAGGCCACCATCACGAAGCAAAACACCGTTCCAAGTGAAAACCCGAACAACGCGCTAGCAACGATGAAACCAAGGGCCGCAAAACCGCCAATGGTGAGTATTGGGCCGAGAAAACTAAAATCTGACCTCGTAAGAAACACCGTTACAGTAATTCCAAGGAATAGTCCCAAAGTGACCACGCCCGCTTTCATCAGCAGGGCGAATGGATCGTCGGACCTGATAGCCGCCACCGTGATCAGGGGAACAAAGATCACCGCCTCCCCGACAACCGCTAAACCAAGCCCAAGAAGCTGTGTTGACTTTGACGTTTCCGATGTCGCCCAATTACGAGCTATCCAGGAAACCGCCATGAAAAGGCCGAGAACAAGCAGCCAGCCGATCGCTCCGCCGCGAAATACGACTGTCGCTATCAGTTCTGCTGCTCCGGAAGCAAACAAAAAGCCCTCGACAACGATGAAAGCAAGTATCGCCGCTGCGAGCAGGAGATAGGTCTTACGGATAAAGCGCGCCCGATTTGCCGGTAGAGCTTCAGCCGCCGAATTACCAAATGATGTTGCAAATTCGCTCATATTTCGTTTTGTTTAGATTTTAATTCAGAGTGTTTCGTTCGCCGCGATCGATCTCTCGATTATATCCGAAGATGGCGATGATCCGGAAGATAATTAATCGGTTTTTGACCTTTCCGGGCCGTCGATCGGATGCTGAGCAAATGCCTTAGATGCAGGTTCGCCGCCTGTCATCTGCATCGACACGATCATTGCTCTTGCCTCATCGCGAAGTCCCACAGTGGTTAACCTGAAAACGATCGCGGCGATCACACAGACCAAACCGCCAAGTGCGACAGTTTGCGGAGCGCCGATGGAG
>CAYTDJ010000087.1:0-8554 GCA_964436265.1 uncultured Chloracidobacterium sp.
AAACTGCATGCGTGCTGCGAAAAAGTATGGCAAACGCGTCGTCGTATGCGACCGGCCAAACCCGATCGGCGGCCTTGCGGTCGAAGGCAATATAACCGAACACGAGTTCAAGTCCTTCGTCGGCCAGTTTGAGATTCCGACGCGCCACGGAATGACGACGGGTGAATTGGCCTTGATGTTCAGTGACCATTTCGGCATCGGCTGTGAGCTTGAGGTCGTGAAGATGGATGGATGGACGCGCGATATGTGGGGCGACGAAACGGGCCTGCCGTGGGTTCTGCCTTCTCCGAATATCCCGACAGTAGATAGTTGTGTCGTATTTCCGGCGACCGTCCACATCGAAGGCACCGAAATGAGCGAGGGCCGAGGTACTACAAAGCCGTTCGAGATCAACGGTGCGCCGTTCATCGATCCATACGTTTGGGTGGACGAGCTGAACAAGTTCGGCTTTGAAGGCGTTGCGTTTCGCCACACGAACTTTATCCCGACCTTTCAGAAGTGTGCCGGCAAACTGTGCGGCGGCGTGCAGCTGCATGTGACTGACCGCGAAAAATTCACGCCGGTGATCGTCGGCATCGCGATGATAAAGACCGCATACGACCTCTACAAAGAACACTTCGAATGGAAGAAGGACCCGTACGAATACGTCTTTGACCAAAACCCATTCGACGTCGTATGCGGAACTGACAAGATCCGCAAAGCGATCGAGGCTGGAGATGCATTAAAAGAGATCGAAGCTAGTTGGCATCACGGGCTATCAGAATTCATAAAGGACAGAGAGAATTACTTGCTTTACTGAAACAAAAGTAATACTCTTACCGGTAGGAGTATTACTCATGCGAGTCACATCTAAAGGCCAGGTCACAATACCGGTCGAACTTCGTGAGAAGTTTGGCATCTTTCCCGATTCCGAGGTCGAATTCGGTTACAGTGGAAATAAGATCACGATACAAAAGGCAAAACCCAAGAAGGGTAAAATGTCCCGCGGAGAGAGAATAGTTGCAAATGCGGTCGGCAAGGGCACGGTGAATCTTGACTTGACCACCGATCAGATCATGGCATTGACTCGAGGATGGGGCGAGGATGATTTTGATCGATAGTAACGTGTTGCTTGATCTATACGACCGAGGCTCGAAATGGCACGCCTGGTCATATACCGAGCTCAGGTCGGTAGCGGAAGATTCGGAGCTTGTCATTAATCCGATCATATATGCAGAAGCGTCGATCAGGTTTGAAACACCTGCGCAGTTCGACGAAGCATTTCCACCGGCCGATTTTCTTCGCCATGCGCTTCCATTCTCTGCTGCATTTCTTGCTGGAAAGGCCCACGTTGAATACAGACGCCGGGGCGGAGTCCGCGCAGCGACACTGCCCGATTTTTTCATTGGCGCCCACGCCGCAGTTTCCGGATATCGACTACTTACTCGTGACCCTCGTCGGTTTCGGCGCTATTTTCCTTCAGTGGAGCTTATTGCTCCCTAAACAAACCGCCCGGCACCGACAAGATCCGTAACGCGATCGAGGCCGGAGCGTCGTTGAGGGAACTGCAGGATTCCTGTACCGATCAGTTCGACGAATTCAGCGTGATCAGAGACCGATTTTTGATTAATTAGGCCTTTCGTTTTTTTCGTGTTGATTCGTGGTTCCGACTTTTTGAACTACGAAATAGCACCATCTAAGAAAAGCTACCTCTCCCGTTTCGCGATCAGCGCTTCCAATACCCTCTCACCTCGCGGCGAAAGACGATAGCCGGGCCGAAGGCTTTCGGTCAGTCCGAGGGCTTTTAGTTTGCGGACCCAGGGTTTGAAGGTTGGGATCGTGAGGCCGATGGATTCGGCGAGGATCTGCGCGTGAGTGTTTGGCTGGTCGCGGATCATCTGCAAATAAGCTTCGGTCCAGTTTCCACGCTGGCTGTTTTGGTCGAGCTTTTTCAACTTTTCAATTATTTCGTCTATCTCGTTTGCGCTTAGTTTGTCGTTCGAACGCAGGGCCTTTCGAGGATCTTCGCCCACCCAATGCACGCCGATGCGATAGATGTCTTCGTCGCGGTCGTACAGATCGGCGAGCAATTCCTTTTTCGAGGCAAATCCGGCGGCCCGCGCGTCTTTTTCAGTGATCTGCTTTTCTGTGACGACCTTTACCGAGTCGATCCCGAGCACACCTCGCTGAGTCATCTGCGTTCCGCCGGCCTTCACACCGGCGCGCTTCCAGCGGCGAAAGATGACTGATATATTTCCAGCCTTGATCTCATCGAGAATCTTATTCTTGATCAACATACTTCGTGCTTCGTACTCATGCGGACAAGAGTGTCCGCGCTCCGTTACGGCGCGAGCCCCGGCTCGTAATTGGTCATGAACTCAAGAAATTTCGAGGTTTCGATCATATCCTTTCCGAGAAAACGAATGCTGTGAGAATCGGTGCGTTCGACGATCGAAAGATAACTCAGCACTTCCGCAGGCCGATAATTTTTGAATCGAACGTCCAGACGGATAGGAGTCGAAACCTTATATGGCTTGAATTCTCCGATCCGGCTCATCGCTTTCCTGACCTTTTCCCGAATCAGATCGTTTGCCGCCTCGGGCATCAGCGTGCGGGCCGAATGAAATCCGTAATTCCACTTCACTACAGCGCCTTCAATATTGCCCAACAATCCCGTCGCCTCTTTAACGGCCGCATCGTCGCCGGAGATCATAATGACCGGAACGTTGAAGTGGCCTGCGATCGCGGCATTTATTCCGGCTTCCGGGACCGAAACACCGTTGAGCTGTACATCAGCAAGCGTTGCGCTCGACATAGTGTGCGCGCGGACGCCAGCGGGGTTCGTGGTACTCGAGTGATAACCGATAAATATCGCGCCCGCAAATGTTTCGTCGATCCCTTGCATCATCATGAGCGGCCTCGGCCACGAGCGAACAAGCGTTATGTTCTTCGGCAGTTTTTCGATCAACAGGCTTTCGCCGTTGCCGTGCGAATCGCTGACGACGATCTCGGTCGCTCCGCCGGCAAACGCAGCCTCGATCGCCGTATTGGCCTCCTGTGTCATAAACTCGCGAAAACGTGAGTATTCGAATCCCTGCGGGCCAAGCTGGTCGCCGGTCACGACGCCTGTGATGCCTTCCATATCGACGGAGATATATATCTTCATTTTTTTCGCCTGTGAGATCGCTGAGCCGGAGAAGATCGTCGTCGCAAGAGCCACGATCACGAGAGAATATAGACAATGTTTCATTTCTTTTGAGTGGAATTCAGACCATTAGTTCTTATCCGCCGCTAACGGCGTTGAAGATGTGTATCTCGCTGGAATCTACTTTCGTTTCCAGGCCTTTCTTTCGCTTTACGTCGTCGCTGCCGACAAATATATTTACGTGCTGTCGTATCTCGCCCTGCTCGGTCAGCACGCGATCACGTAGGGCCGGATGGACGAGCCAGAGTAAGGCGAGCGTCTCGGCGACGTCGTCCGGATCGCCATCAAGCCGGACCTCGACCTCGCCGCCGGTAAAGGCTTTGAGATGGCCGGAAAGGTGTACCGTAATGCTCATTGATCGTGGTTACCTCTTCTTTGCCTCTCTGCGTCTTTGCGGGAAAGGCAGTCTCCCGCAGAGTCGCAAAGGAGCAGAGAAGAACTAAGAAAGTGAATACGCCTTGACGCAGCATATCTCCGGGAGCGAGCCTTCGATCATCTTCCACGAATCGCCGTCGTCGGCCGAACCGAAAAGCTTGCCGTTCTTCGTTCCGAAGAATATGTTGTTGCCCGTCGACGCGACCGAGTCGCGAAGAACCACCTCGTATGCGTTCTTCTGCGGCAGGCCCTTTGATAGCGGCTGCCAGGACTTACCTTCGTCACGTGTGCGATAAACACGAAGTTTGCCCTCACATGAAAACCGTTGGCCGTCGGCCTGCAGAGGGACGATGAACACCGATCCGGCTTCGCTTACCGTCAAACCGAATCCGAAATTCGACGGCAGCCCGTTCTCGATCTCTTCCCAGGTTACGGCACCGTCGCGGCTGCGGTAAACGCCGTGATGATTCTGCAGAAAGAACAGCTTCTTCTTTGATGGATGACGCGCGATCTTATGGACACACTGGCCGAATTCAGGATATTGATCCGGCATGAAATAGGCTTTGACGCCGGTGTTAGTCACTTTCCACGTTTCGCCGCTGTCCGCCGATTGATAAACGCCGCCGGTCGATATCGCGATCTTGATGTCTTTGGGATTCTTCGGATCGGTGACGATCGTGTGCAGGCAAAGACCGCCAAACCCGGGCTGCCATTGTTTTCGATGAGGGTGTTTCCACAGGCCGGAATTCAGCTTCCACGTCTCACCTCGGTCATGAGATTCGAACAGTGCCGCGGGTGCGACGCCGACGTAAAGCGAATCGATATTGCCGCCGGCAGTGATCTGCCAGATATTCTCCAACGATTTCTTTGTCGTCTTGGGCATTTTGATCCGGCGATTATCGGGCTGATCCCAAGTTTTGCCCAAATCCGTACTCTTGCAAAGCTCAGCGCCGAAATGCCAGCTTGCCACTCCGGCCCACATCTCGTTGCGTCCCTTGCGCTGATCAAAATAAGCTGAGTAAACCGCAAGGCCGGGGAAATGCGGTCCGTCTATCGACCATTTTCCTCCGGCCTGTTTGAGAATAAATAGCCCTTTTGCGGTTCCGACCAAAAGTAAAACGCTGTCGGTTTGCATCTGAAAACCTCCGGTCTATTTTGCGCCTTCCAGTACCACGCAATGCTTAAGCATCGGCGATATTTCGGGAACAATGAAAGAATCCTGATAGCCCTGTACCTTGACCATTGCATCTTCCTTGAGCATATCCATCTGCTTGACGTTGTCGTCGTCGAAATAGCAGCTCACGCCATGACCCAGGCCCGGAGCTGCAAGAGTTACCCATGGCTGTGTAGTTCCTTTCTTCTCTTTGACGAGCATTTCAACGCGGCCAGAAACGGCGATAGTCTTATTCGAATACTTTTCAAGGTCAGAATCCTTAACACCTTTGCGCGTAAATTCTTGATCGAGCTGTTCGGATGTCATCGTGAAATCCGCCTTTTCGACCTTTGGCGCGGTGGTTGAAGTTGAATTCGTATTCGAGGCCGAAGTGTTTGATGTCGAAGCAGAGTTGGATGTCGTCGAGTTTGTATTAGCCGAAGCGTTTCCGTTTCCGGACAGCTTCGAAAGTGAGTTACATCCAAGGCCGACTGCCAAGACTAATGACATAGATGCAAAAGACAAGACCAGATTATCCCGTTTCATTAATGTCCTCCTGATGAATTTGATCTACTAAAACCAGCTGGATTTCTTCTTCGATCCGCCGCCGAAAATGCTTCCCAGTACGCCGCGGATGATCGTGTTGCCGATCTGTCGTCCGATCGAGGTGGATGCAGACCTTGCGGCGCTCTTCACGACCGATTCGACGATGCCGTCCGGTTGTCGAGCGGAAGCACGTTCGGCTTTTGCCTGTTTTGCGGCCTCTTTTTCAGCTTCCTCGGCTGCCTTTGCCTCGGCGTCGGCCGCCGCTTTCTCCTGTGTCCGAGAGGTCAATATCTCGTATGCCGATTCGCGATCCAAAGCTTTCTCATATATGCCGGCGACCAGTGAATTCGCTATAAGAGCCGCACGCGCTTCTGCGGTGATCGGGCCTATGTGCCCGACCGGCGGGACGACGAAAGCACGATCGACAACCGTCGGCACACCTTTCTCGTCGAGCGTCGATATCAGCACTTCGCCGACGCCGAGCTCGGTAATGACGCGTTCGGTATCGATCTCCGGGTTGACCCTGAAACTTGAAGCGGCCGCCTTTACGCCTTTTTGTTCCTGCGGCGTGTAGGCCCGCAAGGCGTGCTGAACACGGTTTCCGAGTTGGGCAAGGACCTTTTCGGGAATGTCAGCCGGGTTCTGCGTGACAAAGTAAACACCGACACCCTTTGACCTGATCAGGCGAACGACCTGTTCGATCTTTTCGACCAGAGCAGGCGGCGCGTCGTTGAACAGCAAATGTGCCTCGTCAAAGAAAAAAACCAGCTTTGGACGGTCAAGGTCGCCCGCCTCAGGGAGCGACTCGAAAAGCTCGCTCAATAGCCATAGCAGAAACGTTGAGTAGAGCTTCGGCGCGTTGATCAATTGATCGGCCGCGAGCAGGTTGAGGACGCCTTTACCGCCGAGCGACTGCATAAAATCCTCAAGGCGTACGGCGGGCTCGCCAAAGAAAAGATCGCCGCCCTGTTCATCGAGCTGCAAAAGGCCGCGTTGTATCGCACCGACCGAAGCAGCCGATACGTTGCCGTACTGGAGTGTCAGCTCGTCGGCGTTTTGCCCGACCCACTGCATCAGCGACTGCAGGTCTTTGAGATCCAGCAGCAATAGACCGTTGTCATCCGCGTATTTGAACGCGATCGACAGCACGCCTTCCTGTGTGTCGTTGAGCTGGAGCAGCCGCGCGATGAGCAGCGGCCCCATCTCGCTCACCGTTGCACGGAGCGGGTGACCCTGCTTGCCAAAGACATCCCAGACCGTCGCGGGGAATTGCTCGTACTGGGGTGTTATGCCGAGCAGTTCATTGCGGGCATCGACCTTTGGGTTGCCGCCGCCGATCTGCGTGACGCCCGTAAGATCGCCCTTGATGTCAGCCATGAAAACGGGCACGCCGCGCTGGCTAAATCCCTCGGCAAGCCGCTGCAGGGTGACGGTCTTTCCGGTCCCGGTCGCGCCGGTGATAACGCCGTGCCGGTTTGCCATTTGCGGCAGTAGATGAAATTCCGCTGCCTCTCGTTTTGCTACAAGAATTGGTTCTGTCATATAAAAGTGATTAGTGATAAGGGACGAGTGACAAGCGGGAAATAACTCGACACTTGTCACTCATCACTGATAACCAACTAAGCTGCTGCGGTCTTGTCCGCACTGTGCGGTGCATCGCAATTGACCATCCAGTTGATCCCGAACTTATCGGTGAGCATTCCGAATGCCTCTGCCCAAAATGTCTTATCGAGCGGCATCGTCACCTTCCCGCCATCGGAAAGATCGTCAAAATACTGTCGCGCCTTCGCCGCGTCGCTGAGGCCTAGGGCGAGCGAGATATTGCTCGGGCCCGACGCACCCTCGGGGCGAAGGTCATCGCACATCATGATGTGAGTATCGCCGACCTTTATGGTTGCGTGCATGATGGCATCCGCAGGTCCCATTTCGGCCATGGGCGAATCGCCGTAGGTGCCGGCATAAAGCAATTCGGCTCCCAGCGCTTCCTTGTAAAAATCGATCGCCTCGCGGCAGTTACCTTTGAACGCAATATATGGTGTTACTCCCGGCATACTGTTCTCTCCCTAACATTTTTCGTATTTCCAATTCCTTCGCTTTCCTTCTGAAAGCCATTCGATCGTGGTCGCGAGACGTTTATCGCGGGTCGCGTCCGTCTTTGCCTCTGTTATCCACTCGACATATTCCTTTTTGCAGCTATATGGGAATTTTTCGAATGTCGCGTTTGCAGACTTATTCTTCTTCAACGCCGCCGCAAGGATGTCTGGCACGACCAGCTCTTTTTTTGCTGCAGGCGGTTTCTTCGCGACCTTTACGCCTTTTTCATTCAGTTCCATCGCCTGGTGAATGAGTCCGATCATTACCTTGTCCGACGGCAGGTCTTTCAAAGACGTTATCCGCCCAAAGCTTCCCATCGCGGTCTTGTTCTTTGGAAAAGCGTCCGTTTCCATCAGCGACTGTTTCCAGAAACCAAATGTCGCGTGTTGTTTGAATGCAGCAAATCCGCAGAGGATCCCCTTATATTCAAAACTCGGCATGCTCCATTTCAGCGTTTCCTTAACGTCAGGACACGCTTTATGTATCAATTCCCTGAGGTGTTTGAGGATCGGCTGGGCAAAGTCTGCTGACTTTTCAATATAGGCGTCGATCCTTTTGTCGGTAATCGGCATAACAGCCTCCTGAAGAAGACCAATTTCAAGCGGTAGAACTGATTGAACCGCAAGATTATATACGATTTTCTTTTCGAATGACCAACTTTAAACCGGACCACTTGTCGTCAACCGCGCAGACCTTTACATCGACAAGGCCCAGAGGTATAGCGGCTTCGCGGATAGTGTCCTCGGTAATTTCGGTCGGTAGCTTTGCGGCTTTTTTGTACCAAGAGACCCAGATCGAACCGTTTTGCATGATCTGTGTCCGGGCGTTGTCAATTCCCCGAAACAATCCATCCCGCGTGTTAGTAAACAGATGAAGAATATCGACCGGACCGCTCAATTTGTCGCGTGTAATTTCCACGCCCTCAGGCAGCGGTTCAAGAATTTCATCATAGTCATCGGGCGCGTCGACAACTAAGACCGTCATTCCTTCTTTTATGCCGAGCTTTTTCGCCAGCGGCGTTCCCGAGTATCCGGTGGTCATAGAAATTTGATCAATATCTCTCGCTCCCGCGGGCCATCAAATTCACAAAGATAGATGCCTTGCCAGCGGCCGAGGCAGAGTTTCCCGTTTTCGAATGGAATCGTAACGCTCGTACCGACAAGTGACGATTTGATATGGGCATCGGAATTATGTTCGAAATG
>CAYTDJ010000088.1:0-8518 GCA_964436265.1 uncultured Chloracidobacterium sp.
AGCCCTGTTGGCAGGCGACGGATTTGCAAGGATCGCTCGCGATATCTCAAAGGAATTCGATCATATCTCGGTCGAGGACCTGCAAAAGAAATTACCTGAGGTCGTTGCCGACTCTTCAGAAGAACGTGACGCCGTTGCCCTGGGCGAAACTGCCGGCGTCTCAAGCGGCACCCAGGTAGCATCGGGTGTTCCGGGGAAAACAAAGGCACTAGATCAATACACAGAGGACCTTACGGCAAAAGCTCGTGCCGGCAAGATCGACCCCGTGTTGGGACGTGACTTTGAGATCCGCCAGATCGTCGACATTTTGACCCGACGCCGTCAGAACAACCCAATCCTTACAGGTGAAGCAGGAGTTGGTAAAACGGCCGTGGTCGAGGGGTTCGCTCTCAGGATCGCCGAAGGGGACGTACCTGATCCGTTAAAGAATGTTGCTCTTCGTTCACTCGACCTTGGCCTTCTTCAGGCAGGTGCAGGCATCAAGGGCGAATTTGAGAACCGTCTAAAATCTGTGATCGACGAGGTAAAGTCTTCCCCGCAGCCGATCATCATGTTCATCGACGAAGCTCACACCATGATCGGTGCCGGCGGAGCTGCCGGTCAGAACGACGCAGCCAACCTGCTTAAGCCTGCTCTCGCCCGCGGCGAGTTGCGCACGATCGCGGCCACCACATGGGCCGAATACAAGAAATATTTCGAAAAAGACGCGGCCCTTGCACGCCGGTTTCAGGTGGTAAAGGTCGACGAGCCGGACGAACCGAAGGCGATCGCAATGATGCGCGGGATCGCGGACAAAATGGAGGCCCACCACAATGTACGAATTCTGGATGAAGCCATTGTGGAATGCGTCAAGCTCTCGCATCGATATATCACGGGCCGACAGCTTCCCGATAAATCCGTGTCCGTTCTTGATACCGCTTGCGCAAAGGTCGCGATTGGCCAAGGTTCTATTCCGGCCCCGATCGACGATGCGAAACGCAGGATACAGAACCTGACATCCGAGATCGATTCGCTCGAACGCGAACAAGTGACCGGTGCTGACCATACGGATCGGTTGGATGAGCTCAAAAAGGAGCGTTCGGCTGCCGAAGAAGAGCTTGCAAAATTTAACGAGCAGTTCGAAAAAGAAAAGGCACTCGTTGAACAGATCAAGACCGTCCGTACCAAACTCGAAATGTCGCGGCTTGACGGAAAACTCAGTGACGCTGTAGGCGCTAGTACGAACGGCGGTGGCGAGGCAAAGGCTGCGGCCGCGACCGCGGAGGCCGATGGATCGGTCGGAGACGACTCAGGAACGGCTGCAGCGACCGCGCCTGAGACTGCCGCACCTGCCGATCTCGAAGCCGCCAAGGCCGAACTCAAACGGCTCACTGAAGAGTTAAAACAACTCCAAGGCGAGAATCCGTTGATACAGCCGGTCGTCAATGGCCAATCCGTGGCGGAGATAATCTCCGGATGGACCGGGATCCCGATCGGTAAAATGGTGGCTGACGAGATCAATGCGGTACTGAATCTCTCGTCTACACTGCGCGAACGCGTGCTCGGTCAAGACCATGCACTTGAGGCGATCGCTCAGCGTATTCGCACTTCTCGTGCTGGGTTAACTGATCCGAAACGCCCTATCGGCGTATTCATGCTTGTCGGTACGTCCGGTGTTGGTAAAACTGAGACAGCGCTGGCCCTGGCCGAAGCTTTATACGGTGGCGAACGAAATTTGATCTCTATTAACATGAGCGAATATCAGGAAGCCCACACGGTCTCCAGCCTCAAAGGCTCGCCTCCGGGATATGTTGGTTACGGCGAGGGCGGTGTCCTTACCGAAGCGGTTCGACGCAAGCCTTATTCTGTGGTCCTGCTTGATGAGGTCGAAAAAGCTCACCCGGACGTTATGGAATTGTTTTTCCAGGTGTTTGATAAAGGTGTGCTGGAAGACGGCGAGGGCCGCGAGATCGACTTCAAGAACTGCGTGATCATATTAACGTCGAACATTGGTACGGATACGATCATGAAGCTCTGCGCCGACCCGGAGACAAGGCCGGAACCGGAAGGCATTCTCGAAGCCATCAAACCGGAAATGAACAAGGCGTTCAAGCCCGCGCTTCTTGGCCGTATGGTCACGGTACCGTTTTATCCGATATCCGATGAGATCTTGAGGTTGATCATCAAACTTCAGTTGAAGAAGATCAAACAGCGTATCGCGGACAATCACGGAGCTCAGTTCTCCTATGACGATGCGGTGATCGAAACAGTGGCAAAGCGCTGTACCGACGTGGACAGCGGCGCCCGAAACGTTTACAACATCCTCACGGGCACGATGCTTCCGGACATGAGCGGTGAAGTACTTTCTCGAATGGCTGCCGGTGAGAGCATCAAGAATGTTCATGTTGGCGTCGATGCGGATGAGAAGTTCGTTTACCAGATCACTTAGGATCGGTCCGTAGGTCAGCATTGGCAGAATTCCCGCATGCCGAAAATTGGTAATTTCGGCATGCGTGGAAGATCGGTCGATGGTTGTGGCGTCCGCCGTAGGTGTTTTGTTTGGCCCCATCGCTCTCGAAGCGTTGTAATTCTCAGACCACAAAGGTCCCGCTCGGTTCGGGATCGAGTGCAAAAAACCTTTGATCGAACGTCTAGTTTTGCGGCCCATTGGCTGCGATTGATGTATGGCATCCACGCAAGCAAACAGATTACTTAGCCTAACGACGCCGCTGCCCTACGATCAGCTGCTTATTACAAGGCTTCGTGCATCAGAGGGGATCTCTCAGCTTTTTCGATATGAACTCGAAATAGTTCACGAACATGGTGAAGCCGGCAATGAGCCGTTCTATGTCGATCCTAAAAAGTTGATCGGCCAGCCAATGTCGGTTCGCGCACGCCAGGTCGCCGGTGATGGGGAGATCGAGCGCCATTTCAATGGAATTTGTGTTCGATTTTCACAGGGAAACCGAAACACACTTTTTACGAGCTATAGCGCCGAAGTGGTACCGAGGGTTTGGCTGCTGACCCAGATCCGGCAAAGCCGTATATTTCAAAATAAGAGCGTTTCCGATATTCTCCGCAAGGTCCTCGAAGGATTTGAGGTGAGTTGGGAGATACAGGAGACACACGAACCTCGGAATTATTGCGTTCAGTATCGTGAATCCGACTGGGATTTCGCCTCTCGCTTGATGGAAGAGGAAGGGATCTTCTATTTCTTCGAACACAATGAAGAAGGGCATAAGCTGGTCGTGGCGGACACTCCCCAAGCCCATAAAGACTTGCAAAGCAAGAACAAGATACCCTTTGAAATGGTACGTGCCTCTATTACCGAACAATGGGTCGGCTCGATACTTTCTTGGCACGTAGATGACAAGGTCAAAACCGGCAAGACCACACTATGGGATCATAATTTTGAGCTGGTCGGAAAGCGGCTCGAAGCTACCGAGCCAAGTCGTTTTGACATTGGGCAGAACACAAAACTGGAATCTTACGATTACCCGGGCGGCTACGCCAAGACTTTTGATGGCGTAGATCGAGGCGGCGGGGAGCAGTCGGGCGAGCTAAACAAGGTTTTTCAGGATAATAAGAGAACCGCGAAGATACGCCAACAAGAACTGGACGTCGCTTATAAGAATAGTTTCGGTATTTCGGACTGCTGCTCGCTCACGCCTGGTTATAAGTTTGAGTTGACCGAACATCCGGTCAGTACTTATAACGGCAAGCACGTGATCGTTTCGCTAAATACCACCGCAACCCAGTCACCTGCTTATATCTCAGACGAAATGGTATCGAATTGCTATACAGCAAGCTTCGTCTGTATTTCGCATGGAAAGGCCGACAGCCCTCCGTTCAGGCCCAACCGCACAACTCCGACCCCGACAGTACAAGGAACGCAGACTGCCGTAGTCGTAGGACCTTCGGGTGAGGAGATCTTTACCGACAAATATGGTCGCGTGAAGGTCCAGTTCCATTGGGACCGCGAAGGACACCAGGACGAAGGAAGTTCCTGCTGGGTCCGGGTCGCGCAAACTTGGGCGGGTAATAAATGGGGAACGATGTTCATTCCGCGCATCGGTATGGAGGTTTTGGTCGATTTTCTCGAAGGCGATCCGGACCGTCCGATAATCGTGGGATGTGTTTACAATCCGGAGAACATGCCCCCGTACACGCTGCCGGATGAAAAGACTAAATCAACGATCAAATCGAACTCCAGCAAGGGTGGCAGCGGATTCAATGAGATCCGTTTTGAAGATAAGAAAGGGTCGGAACAGATCTTCATACACGCGGAAAAGGATAAGGACATCCGTGTAAAGAACGACCTCAAAGAGATCATCAACCATGATCGCCATTTGATCGTCGATAACGATCAATACGAAAAGGTCAAAAAGGACAAACATCTCGACGTGACCGGAAACCTAACCGAGAAATTCGGTGGTTCGGTGGCTCAGAACATAGGTGGTAGTCACGACGTCAAGATAAGCCAAAAGTATGCCGCTGACGCGGGGATGGAGATCCACCTTAAGGCGGGCATGAATGCCACAATCGAGGCCGGGACATCTTTGACACTGAAAGTCGGCGGAAATTTTGTGAATATCAATCCGGGCGGAGTATTCATAAAAGGAACCATGGTGATGATCAATAGCGGCGGTGCAGCCGGTTCCGGCTCAGGAGCTTCACCTGGATCACCCACCGCCGCCAAAGAAGCTGATAAAGCCGAAACAGGAAGAGCTGCAAAAGTGCCTAGCCCGCCGCCGGCAAAGCAACCTGCGCAATTTGCCGCGCTTGCATCTCTCGTACGCGAAAAAGCGGTCAATCCTGGAGCGATGTCCGTCCAGCAGGCCGCAGCCGGCATGGCTGCTGCCGTTGCTAACGAAGCAAGTAGTGCGTCGCAAGCCGCACAGGCGGCGATGGCCGCGGCAATGGCTGCTGCACAATCAATGGCCGATGAGGTAAAACAGAAAGCCGACGATCTCGCTGACAAAGCCAAGGATAAGCTCGATGAGGCAAAGGCTCTGGCCGAAGATCTGAAAGACAAGGCTGAAGAAATGGCAGACAAGGCACTTGCCGCTGCTCAAGAGGCGAAAGATAAAGCGCATGAGCTTGCCGATAAGGCCAAGGAAGCCGTGACCGAGGCCCAACAGGCGGCGCAGGAGAAACTAAACGAAGCGAAGCAGGCCGTAGAGGAAGCGAAGCAGGCAGCACAAGAAAAGGTTGAAGAAGCTAAAGCCGCAGTAGAAGAAGCTAAGCAACAAGCTCAGGCTGCTGCAGAGGAAGCCAAAGAACAGGCCGAACAGGCGGTCAACGAGGCTAAGGAAAAACTGAACGAGGCTCAACAGCAGGCCCAACAGGCTGTCGATGAAGCAAAACAACAGGTCGAAGAAGCTAAGCAGGAAGTCGAAAAAGCTGCTGAAGAGGCAAAACAACAGGCCGAGAAAGCGGTTGAGGAAGGAAAACAGCAAGCCGAGCAAGTGGTGAACGAGGCGAAGGACCAGGCCGAACAGGCCGTCGATAAGGCGACCGAGGCCGCGACGGATGCCGCAAAGCAAGCTGAGGAGGCTGCCTCGCAGGCTGCCGAAGAAGCCAAACAGGCCGCTGAACAGGTGACGGAAGAAGCCGGTAAGGCACTGCAGAGTGCGCAGGACGCCATCCCGTTCTTGTAATTCATATTTTATTGGTGATTATGGATCAACAGTTGGTTCGACAGCATTTGTTCAATAACCGGACCCAGCTCTACGGCGTGCTGGACGGAGTAATGGTGCCTGATCTTCCAAATCGCCTTTATAAGGGGCAGGTTCCGAACTATTGTTTATTGACCGGCGATCTGACGCCCGACATGGTCTACGCCGCGCCATATCTGGTCTATCTTTCGCCTGACAGTAAGTTTGCGGATTGGGTGTTCGAAGAATCGTTTGGAAAGCACTGGGGTATTTTTGTACAGTCTCCGCGATCGATGATCGAGATGCGCCGGCATTTCAGAGCGTTAATGCAGACGTATGACGAACGCGGTAACCCGATGAAATTTCGCTTTTATGACCCGCGTGTGCTTGGCAAGTTTTTACCAACGTGCAATGGCGGGGAACTAAAAACTCTTTTTGGCGAAGTATCAGCGTTTTATACCGAGGCTGAAGTTAACGACGCGTTAGTACGCTACAGAATAGACAACGGCAAATTGAATACGACCGTTCTGAATAAGGAGTCATAGATCATGCCAACTGGACCAGCCGCCAGAATTACTGACAACGTCGTTCACCCGCTTCCGCCGGTGCTTACGCCGGGGCCCGGAGCTTTAACGGTTTTGATCGGCTTTTTGCCTGCGTGGCGTGCGGTTCCGACGGGTGCCGGTGCGGCCCTGCAAGCGGCGAATCAAGCCGCGACCACAGCGATTAAAGTGGCCGAAGCGGCGACCGCTGCGGCAGCCGGAACGCCCGGAGCGCCCGCCGCGTATGCAGCTGAACAGGCGACGAAAGGTGCGTTGCTTGCGTCTATGTCGGCGATGGTAAACGCGATTCCGGGCGACACACACGCGTGTGTTACGCCGCTGCCTGTGCCTCCGCACGGCCCTGGCAAAGTCATTGACGGCTCGGCCACGGTTCTGACCGAAAATCTGCCGCAGTCGCGGCTGGGAGATACGATCATAGAAGCCGTCGGCCCACCAAATAAGATAGTTAAGGGCGAAATGACAGTAATAGTAGGTGGTTGAACTTCATCTGGAGCAATTCTAAATGCTGGTGATCAGAGACTCTCAGATCGAGAGTTTTATAGCACATAACGATGCCGACCTCGTTAAGGTCGTCTGCGACGCGGTAATAAAGAGTAATCAGGAGCGCGTTTCGACGCTGCGTCCGATGCGGATCGCCTCGATGGTACGCCTCGGCATTGAAACGGCGAAAGCGGCCGGAGTAAAGAGCCCGGAAGACATTGGTGTCTTTGTGGCGCTAATGTTCGAGATCTCGCCGACGTTTTACAAACAGCCGGTGATCGCGTCGGTGCTGGCCGACAAGAATTTTTCAATTGGTGAACGTTTGTCTCAATTGCCGGAACGCGTTCCCGACGAGGCTTGGGAAGACGCCGTAAATTCCTACGATGAGAAGTTCTGGTTTGTCGAAGCCAAATAGAAGGAACGCGGACGCCATCGTCCGCACATGCTTTCCATCATGAACGAAGATCAAAAAGTACCGATCAGCTACATTGAACGTACTGTCGCACAGGCAGGAGTGGTCGAAAACCTCGCACGCCGGCAGAAGGAATCCGGCGACGCCTCACTAGCCGCGCAGCTTGAGGTCGAGATGGAGAAGCTCGCATTCTTTCAAAATGCCGCTCAAGGAAACCACAAACGCCGGGCCCAAAACGTGATCGAAAAAGCCCGCGGCATTATGCGGGGCCGCGCCGTTACCCAACCCCTTCCTCGTTTGAACTAAAATCCGATGTCGACCGATTTTGATATAGACCCTGCCTCGCCTTAGTCGCGTCGCTGACCTGTCTGATGTGTTCGTCCGATATTCTTTAATCGCTAACGATTCTTACTTCGAAGTTTTTCCTCGAATTTGGTCCTTTCTTGAGGTAGAAATTTTTCCTTAACCAACAGTTCATAATTTTGAATGAGATTGGTGCGATTTTCGTCATTCAAGAATGGAGCGATATCAGTTTTGTTTTTCTGACTCGTAGATACAAGCAGTGCAATTGCCTGCTCCGCTTCCTCCCTATTTCGACCGCTGCCCATCATGACCAGTTTTTCTGTGATTTTCTCGCGAATAGAAGGCAGCAAATCACTTTCGCTGGATAACAGGTAGTCCAACTGACCGCTTATCCTCCCCCACCCGGTCTTAGGAATAGCTTTGTTTCCGAGCAATTCAACGAGGACTTTTGCACGATTGTTCACGTTTCCGGCTGTGCCCATACGCGAGAAACGTTCGATTATATAACCTTCAAAGATTAGATTCTTTTCCAATTTAATCCGATCGAGAATTTTGTCTGAACTTTCTTCGAAGAGGTCGAAGGCATCATATTCAATAACCTCCTTGACGATTGGAAAGTATGATTCGTCGGACAATGCTATGCGCGTAAAATCTGTTTCCGGACAATACGACACAATAAGTCGTCGTCCGACTTCTAATCTGACCCCTTCGAATGGCTTTTCATTCCGAGCGGCCTTGTTACTGACCCTAGTATTGAAAACCAGTGGAAGAACATCTTTGGCACCTTCCCTTCGACCCGTCATCCAGTCATTGACGAAGAAATCGATGTGCTTAACCAACTCGTCTCCACCTGGTCTAATGTCCTGAGCGATGCCTGAAATTATGGAGCATCCATTACTGCGAACCTCTATCAGCGCGAGGGCTAAATTGACTCCAACAACATATTCGTAGTCATCGGATTTCTCGTCTCTCAGCTCGACCGAGTACTGCGAGAAAAGTAAAACAGGAAAGATGAAAAATAGTGCAATGGGGACAAGCTTCATAAACTAAGAAAAACCGGCAGATCACCGACTGCTCTGATCAAGGATGCGTCATATCCTCGGCGATTACCCACTCGTCGAATT